>JALQYL010000073.1 GCA_023254135.1 Ilumatobacteraceae bacterium
ATCATTCATCCATATCTGGAACGCGCCCTTGATGTTCATCTTCACCATGTCTTGCTTCTTCAGGCCGTACTTGGCTTCAAAGAGTTCGGGGAAGATGGCATCGTCGAATGTCTTTGAACAGAGAAGTCCGATGTTGAATTGGAATGGCTTCGACACCTTGCCGGCCTTGCGGTCCCACATGACCGGGGGAGAAGAGGTTTGGCAACCCATGCCCACTAGTGCGAGCTTCGTGAGACCCTTTTCTTTTGCTTCGGGCAACGCGAGAGGGTTGGCGCAGTACGTGTAACGAGACCCTGCGGTGGCGAGCACTTCTTCTTTTGTTTGAACAAGAACAGGCTTTGCCTTCCACTTGTCGTCGGCTTCCACACCTGACACCAAGGCGCCTTCGATGTAATTGTTGTCGAGCAACCACGAGAGCATCGCCGTGACGAAGCCGCCATCCTGACCCTTCTCGTGTTGTGTCTTGTCGGTGGCGCGGGTGAGGAGAAGTTGACGCCAGATACCTGACATCTCGTCGTCTTCTCGATCGCGCCCGAAGAGGTGATTGTTGGCTGCCGATTCCCATGTGCGGAAGCGAGGACATGCACGAGTGCAAGTTGAGCAACCCTTTTCGCCATGAATGCAGTTGTCGAGGCCGAGTTCTTCCTCAAGATGGAAGGGTTTGTACTTGCCCTCTTCGTGTTCATAACCAATCACGTCGTGAGGGCATGTAACCACGCAACCCGCACAGCCAGTACACAGGCCGGTGTTGATGACTTCTTCGTAGAGCTCTTTCCACTGTGCTGTCCAGCGAGTGGCCTTTGCGGGTGCGTCCGGTGTCATGGTCATGCACCGAGACTAGGGGCTATATGGCGTCGGCTCCATGTTCGCCCGTACGAATACGGATGATTTGCTCCACATTCGTGACCCAGATCTTGCCATCGCCGATTTTGCCCGTGGAAGCGGCATTTGCGATGACATCGAGCACCTGCTCCACGGTGGCATCGTCGACCACCAGTTCAATCTTTGCTTTGGGTACGAAATCAATTTGATATTCGGCGCCTCGGTACGTTTCGGTGTGTCCGCCCTGGCGACCAAAGCCGCGCACTTCCGACACGGTCATGCCTTGTACGCCGGCGGCCTTCAACGCTTCTTTTACGTCGTCAATCTTGAATGGCTTCACGATTGCTGTTACGAGCTTCATTTTCTTATTCTGCCTTCTTGATAACGGGTTGAGTGATACGGATCATTGGTAGGCAGCTTCTGCATGCTGACTTTGGTCAAGGCCCACCAATTCATGTTCGCTGGAGACGCGCAGGCCCATGGTTTTGTCTAGTACTCGCGAGACCACATATGTGACGATGAATGAGAATGCGAAGGTGGACACGATCGCGATTGCTTGGTTCACCAACAACTTGCTGCCACCGCCAAACAGCAGGCCATCAAATCCCAGTGAGTTCACTGTGGTGTCGGAGAAGACGCCGAGAAGAACGGCGCCCATGATTCCGCCCACCAGGTGAACAGCAATCACATCCAGACTGTCGTCGAAGTTGAACTTCGTCTTCAACGAGAGTGCGAAGTAACACACGATGCTGGTGACGAAGCCAATGATGATGGGCGCAACGCCGCCCACGAAACCAGCACATGGTGTGATGGCGACCAAACCTGCGACGGCTCCCGATGCTGCACCAAGAGTGGTGGCATGCCCGGCACGAAGTTTTTCAACGATGAGCCAACCCAACATTGCTGCTGCGGCAGCGAGATGCGTGTTCACCAGTGCCTGGGAGGCAAGACCATTTGCAGCCAATGCGGAACCAGCGTTGAAACCGAACCAACCGAACCACAGGATGCCCGTACCGAGCATGGTGAACGGAAGGTTGTGCGGTGGCATCGCCTCACGCGGCCATCCCTTGCGATTGCCGAGCACCAAGATCACTGCAAGTGCCGCTGCACCTGCGTTGATGTGCACCACGGCGCCACCTGCGAAGTCAAGTGCACCACGCTTGAACAGCCAACCATTAGGGCTGAACACCCAGTGAGCAACGGTGGGGTAGACCACGACACTCCATACGCCAATGATGACTGCGTACGCGGAGAATTTGAGACGATCAGCAGTTGCGCCCGTGATGAGCGCAGGCGTGATCACAGCGAACATCATTTGGTAACCGAAGAACGCAAGCACCGGAATGATGAGTGCGAAGTCTCCGGTGTAACCAGGAAGATTTGCGACTGTCGCGAGATCTTTCATGAATACGAAGTCGAAGTTGCCGATGAAAGATCCTGTGCCGCCGAACGCAAGGCTGAAACCCACAAAGGCCCACAACACGGAGATGAGGCCCATGGCGAACACGTTCTGCATGAGCATGCCCAACACGTTTTTTGACCGCACCATGCCGCCATAGAAGAAGGCAAGTCCGGGTGTCATGAAGGCCACGAGTGCGGCCGAAATCAGCACCCATGCGGTTGCGCCTGCATCGATAGTTACGGTTCCAGCCATTGTGTTCCTTCTTTGTTTGCGGACAAGAAAGGAACCTAGGTATCAAGTATTTCGGGAATGTTTCGTGTTGGTGAAAGCTGGAAACGCAAGAAGCCCGCACCCACCATCAAGGTTGGGTGCGGGCTTCTTAACGGCTATTTAGATGCGAGTGCTACCGAATTCTGGGTAAGCAAGAACGCCCATTTCTGGAAGGTCGAGACCAGAGATCTCGTCTTCCTCAGCTGAACGGATGCCGCCCTTGGTGAGCTTGTTCTGAATCTTGAAGAATCCGTAAGCAATGGGGAAGATCACGCCGAGGATCACGACGACACCGAGTGCTTGAGCGCCCAATTGGCCCCAGTCACCCTTGATGATGCCTTCAATTCCCTTCGAGGTTGATCCGTTCCAGCCGGCACCGTATGAGCCGTTGGAGAAGATTCCCACTGCGAGAACGCCGAAGATTCCGTTGACGCCGTGTACTGCAATGGCGCCCACTGGGTCGTCCAACTTCATCTTGCGCTCAACAAAGAACACGGCTTCGATTGCGAGAACAGCGGCGATGACGCCGATGACTGCGGCGGCCCATGGTGCAACGAAGGCGCAAGGAGCAGTAATTGCTACAAGGCCAGCGAGCATTCCGTTGACCATCATTCCGGGATCTGGCTTGCCAGTTCGCTTGGTGATGTAGAGCATCGCCGCGATTGAACCAAATGCACCAGCGATGGCAGTGTTGGCAGCAACTGTGGCGAACTGAACGTCTGTTGCAGCGAAGGTTGATGCAGCATTGAAACCGAACCATCCGAACAACAAGATGAACGTTCCCAGCATTGCCATTGGAATGTGGTGGCCAGGAATTGCGCGAGGCTTTCCGTCTGCCCCAAATTTGCCGATACGGGGTCCGAGGACGATGGCACCTGCAAGTGCGGCAACGCCGCCCACTGCGTGAACCACACCTGATCCGGCGAAGTCAACATAACCAGCGCCCAAGCTCATCGAGCTCCATGTGCGGGCGAGGAAACCGCCGCCCCATGTCCATGCTGCGAAGAGGGGGTAATAGATTGCGCCGCAGAAGACTCCCCACACGGTGAATGAACTCCACTTCCAACGCTCAGCCATTGAGCCAGTGGGAATCGTTGCGACGGTGTCCATGAAGGCAACCATGTACAAGAAGAAGCCCATCACTGCAGGAGTGATGTTTCCGCCGGAAAGGAACCAGCCACCCTTGTAGAGGAATGTCCAGTCGCCACTGCCGAGCAATGCTCCACCAACTGGCTTGTCCATGCCGATGAGTGCTGTGCTGAATCCACCAAACGCCAATGGGAAGCCGACCGCAATGAAGCCGATAAAGCCCAATCCGAAGATGGCGAAGTTAGTGCTCACAACGTGTGCTGCATGCTTTGCACGAGTAAATCCTGTTTCTACAAGTGCGAAACCGGCCTGCATGAAAACGACCATTGCGGCACCAATGACAACCCACAACAGGTTGACTTGAGTACCCAATACTTGAACTTCAGATTGCATCTGTTCCTACTTCCCCTGTTCGAATTCGTGTGAGTGAGCCAATTTCGGTCACCCAGATCTTTCCGTCTCCAATTTTTCCTGTTGATGCTGAAGCGCGAATTGCGTCAATTACAGCTTCCACCTGTGCATCGTCAATGACGATTTCCATCTTTACTTTCGGCACGAAATCGATGGCGTATTCACTCCCGCGGTAGGTCTCGGTGTGGCCGCCTTGGCGACCAAAACCTCTCACCTCCGACACGGTCATGCCTTGCACGCCTGCCGACTTCAGTGCGTCTTTCACATCATCCACCTTGAAAGGCTTCACGATTGCCGTGATCAACTTCACTGATCCTGACTCCTTCGTTCATTGCCACGTAGTGGCAGTTGACGTTGCTTTTGCAACTGACTGAGAAGGTAGATGGAAAATATTTCGGAACTGTCGCTCAATTGTTTCGGGAATGTGGCAAGCGTGTTGTTGTGTTAACAACATGTAACACCACGAGCGATGTGGCTATTTCAGCAAAGAATTCAGTCTTTGAATGTGAACCTGGCTGATTTTGCGGCCGAGGCGGGTGGACACTTCGAAGCGGTCAGCCACATCATCACCGCTGGTGGAGATTCTCGCATGATGAACGTTGATGCGCGCTCGTGCGAAAGCGGTAGCAATGGCTTGAATGAGGCCCGGTTGATCCGACCCTTGAACGGACACAATGCTGTGCCACGGGTGTGCGTCGTTGTTGAGGTCAAAAGTGAGTTCTGCATATCGGGCGAGGCGACGTGGAGCATCCAATCGTTTGCGCAACCGCTTCTCAAGTTCATATTTCAACTGGGAAGCGTTTGGTTTGGAACTAGCTCGTACAACGAATGAATCGAGAACGGCTCCATCTGGCCAGGTGCTGAGGTCGGCGGAGACAATTTCAAGTCCCCAATCTGCAAGCGTTCCGCAGATGCGAGCGAGTAGCCCTCGCATGTCGCGAGTCGCAATATCGATTTCCCATTCACCAATTTGCGAGGTTTCATGGACACTGATGCGAACAGAGCGTGCTCGAGGAGCAGGTTCCACCAATGTGGCATGTCGGGCCAGAACATCGGCATCGTGGGCGAGTACATAAACCGCAGCCGCATGGCGAATTCGATCGATGACGGCCTCATCTGAAACCAAGCTGATTGCATCTCGTCGACGAATCGCCTCCAGTGAATTTTCGCTTCCCTCAATGAGTTCCGGATGCGCGAGAAGCCCTTGGACACTGGTGGTGATGTCTAACAAAGCAGAGAATTGCCATTCCACCAACGACGTGCGGGCCTCCGTCAGTTGTCTGCATCTCTCCACCATCAGCGGTGTGCCGAGAAATGCGGCCACTTGTGCAAAGACCCGCTCATTCGGCTCAAACGGCTCGGACTTGCAAGTTGTGAGCAAAAGAGTGGACGCCGCAATGAGTGAATCAATCTCAGCGCGCACATTGGTGGGAACTGGCATTGGGTCAAGAAACGAACTGTCGGGACTGCCATTGTCGAAGTCAAGGATGAGCGCCGCAAGCGGCAGTGATGCATTCTCAAAATCGATGTTCCCAATTCGTCGTCGAATCTCCTCGAGTGCAGGCATTTGAACATGGTGGGTGGGGTCAAGTTCGGTGGCATTGCTATGACGGGCACGAATGGAGGCAGCGATGTTCGGAAGAATTCGATCAATCACATTGGTCACTTCAAGGAAGCGCCACGAGCGAGCATTTCCGCGGACCAGCAATTCAAGAAACATCTGCAGCGTCTCGTCGTCCCAGACGACGACTTCATTTCGGTTTCGGTACATCCAATCAAGTAGTCGGGTATCGGGTTGGGCATGACTCGCATGTAGTGCTGATTCCAAGGCGATTTTGAGCAACAAAGAGGTCGGAGGATTTCCGTGCAACTGCACTTCTCCATCGATCATCCGAATCCACCCGCCTACCGGCTCTTCAATATCGCTGGGAAGAATTTCCACCTGTGCTTCATCGGAAGAGTTGGTGATTCTCCATCGCAATAGTGGAGGAGTGATGATGGTTGTAATCAAGACCATGAGAAGGACGACCGCATAGAGATCTTCGTGGAACACACCTATAGATACGCCGATAGTTGCAAAGATGAGCCCTACTTCTCCGCGCGGAATCATTCCGATACCGATCAAAAGCTTGTCGGTGTTGGTTCCTCTTGCTCCCACAGAGGATACGAGTTTGCCGAATATCGCGATGGCGCTGAGAACGCCAGCGACTAGCAATACGTGACCAGAGAAAAACTTCGTGACGTCTGTGTCAATACCAATCTGCAGGAAGAAGACTGGAATGAAGATTCTTCCGAGGGTTTGGAAATCACGTGCGATTCGATCATGATGCGACGTTCGTCCCAATGCGGTGCCAGCAACGAACGCTCCGATGATTGGTGCGAGGTGCGCTCCGCTGGCGGCAGCAGAAAACGCGAAGGTGATGCCCGCAGCAATGACGCCAACAGTTGCTGGGGATTCCGATTTTTCGCCGATCCAGCGAAATACATGTGGCACGACCAGAACGCCAATGACTCCTGCAATCGCAAGAAATCCGCATGCAAGACCAATGGTGACTAGTAGGCCACTGAGTTCAATGGACCCCTGCTCCACGACTCGTGTAACGACGGTGAGAATAATGAGACCCAAAACATCATCTGCAACGGCGGCGCCCAGAACGATACGAGCTTCCGTAGATGCCAATGCTTTGAGGTCGCCGAATACTCGAGCAGTAATGCCAACGCTGGTTGCAGCAAGAGCTGAACCTAGAAAGAGCGAGGCATTGACTGATTCGCCCAACACGGTTCCGGCAAAAAAGCCAGAGGTCATTGGAACAACTACGCCGACTATTGCTACGAGTATCGATGAGCGACCGACACGTCGTAATTCCCCGAGGTCCATCTCGAGGCCAACTTCCGCAAGCAAGACAATGACGCCTATTTCTGCGAGAACTCGCAAGGCATCGGTGGGGTGCACCAGGCCCATCATTGATGGTCCAATAATTACTCCCGCGATGATCTCGCCGAGGACCGCAGGAATTCGTATTCGTTCAAAAATCTCAGCGGCAAGTTTTGCCACGATGAGGATGACTGCAAGGTCGCGAAATACGACGCCGAAGTTGATTGGCCCCTCAGAGGCAAGGAGGACCAAATTCATGCGACAGTTATACCCGTCGGTTCAGAAGTTCGGCTGCTGCTTGCAGGCCGGAGTCGGTGAGGGCCCAACCTCGACGGCGAACTGTGGTGATTGCATCAGGACCCAGAGCTCGTCGCAGGGCTACGAGTGAGGCGTCTGGACGTCGGGCGGAATCCGCCTCTAACCCAGCACACCGAGAAATTGTTTCGCGGCTAATGACTTTGTGGGCTGAATCAACGAGCACTTGTAGGACTGCGATGTCGGTAGAAGAAAGGTCCGAATTCGGTGCAAGGGATTTCAGCGTGTGAGGCACCCAATCAACCTAAATGAGCATTTTTTCGGCAATGTCAGCCAAATATGAACGGTGTGTGAACCGACACA
>JALQYL010000074.1 GCA_023254135.1 Ilumatobacteraceae bacterium
CACCGAATGACTGCACCACGTTGTAGCCGCGGAAACGGTAGTAACTCTCGGCCTTGCGACCGATGGCAACAACTGAGTGTCCACGACCCTGGAGTGCGTCGCGCTTGATTTCACCTTCGGTGGCGCGGAGCACACCTGCGTTGTAACCGCCACACAAACCACGATCTGCTGACAACACCACGTAACACACGTTCTTTACTTCGGCGCGGCCGGCGAGCAACGGTGCATCTGCACCAGCGCCTGCTGCTGAAAGATCGCGTACAACTTCAGTAATGAGATCGCTGTAGGGAACGGCAGCGACGACGCGTTGCTGCGCCTTCACGATGCGCGATGCAGCGATGAGCTCCATTGCACGTGTGATTTTCTTTGTCGCCTGCACGGAGCGGATGCGTCCGCGCAGAATTCGTTCCTGACCACCAGCCACGATTTACTCCGTTGCGAGGGTCTTGTCGCTGGCTGCGTCACCCAATGCTTGCGCGCTGGTTGCAGTTGGATCGACTGTTGCTGACTTTGATGCAGTGCTCTTGAACTGCGCCTTGAATGCACTGACGATGTCACCCATGTCGGATGGAACGTCGGCCTTTGCATTGGTGCGAAGTTCTGCAAGAACTGCTCCGTGACGTGCGCGCACGTATTCAAGAAGTTCAGCCTCGAAGCGGCTGACGTCTGATACTGCGATGTCGTCGAGGTAACCCTTGGTACCGGCGAAGAGCGAGACAACCTGCTCTTCCACTGGCATTGGAGAGTTGAGTCCCTGCTTCAACAATTCAACAAGGCGGTAACCGCGCTCAAGCTGTGCCTTCGACACGGCGTCAAGTTCTGAACCGAATGTTGCGAAAGCTTCGAGTTCACGGAACTGTGCGAGGTCAAGCTTGAGTGTGCCTGACACGCCCTTCATTGCCTTGGTCTGTGCTGCGCCACCTACTCGTGACACCGACACACCCACGTCAACAGCTGGGCGAACACCGGACTTGAAGAGGTTGTCCTGCAAGTACACCTGACCGTCGGTAATGGAGATCACGTTGGTGGGAATGTATGCCGACACGTCGCCAGCCTTGGTTTCAATCACTGGCAAAGCAGTGAGTGAACCTGCACCCTTTTCGTCGCTCAGCTTTGCTGCGCGCTCAAGGAGGCGGCTGTGGAGATAGAAAACGTCGCCAGGGTATGCCTCGCGGCCTGGTGGACGACGAAGGAGCAATGACATCTGGCGGTATGCCTCTGCCTGCTTTGACAAGTCGTCGTACACGATGAGCGCGTGCTCACCGTTTTCCATCCAGTGCTGGCCAATGGCGCAACCTGAGTATGGAGCGAGGTATTTGAACGGTGCTGGCTCTGATGCTGGAGCAGCAACCACCACGGTGTACTCAAGCGCGCCGTACTGACGAAGTGTTTCCACTGTTTGTGCAACGGTGGAACCCTTCTGACCAATTGCAACGTAGATGCACTTCACACCAAGACCACGCTGGTTGATGATGGTGTCGATGGCTACGGATGTCTTGCCGGTCTTACGGTCACCAATGATGAGCTCACGCTGACCGCGGCCAATTGGTGTCATCGCGTCGATCGACTTGATACCTGTTTGCAGTGGCTCGTGCACGGGCTTACGACCCATGATGCCAGGAGCCTGGATTTCCACGCGACGGTCGATGGCGCCAACAATGTCGCCCTTTCCGTCGATGGGCTCACCGAGTGCGTTGATAACGCGACCAAGCATTGCATCGCCGACGGGAACCGACAAGATGCGTCCGGTTGCCTTAACGGGCTGACCTTCTTCAATGCTGTCTGCGTTACCAAGAACCACCGAACCGATGGAGTCTTCGTCGAGGTTCAATGCGAGGCCGATGGTGCCGTCCTCGAACTGCAAGAGTTCGTTAACTGCACAGTTGGGAAGACCAGTGACGCGTGCAATACCGTCGCCCACTTCAGCAACGCGACCAACGGTCTGTGCTTCAAGTGACTGCGAGTAACCAGCGAGACCGCCGGTAATTGCTGACGCGATGTCATTGGCGGAGAAAGTGATGTCTGCCATGTGTTCCTTCTTTTTCGCGAATCTTCTTTACAACCGGCTCTTGAGCTGGTCGAGTGAATGACGGACTGAACCGTCGATGACCTTGTCGCCGACAGTGGCAACAATGCCACCAACAACGGAAGGATCGACGACGACCTTGAGGTTCACTTCTGAACCCGTGGCCTTTGCAAGTGCTGCCGCAAGGCGTGACTGCTGATCTTCGGTGAGCGCAACTGCACTGCGTACTTCGGCAACCTGGCGACCCTGACCCTTTGCGACACCAGCAGAGATTTTTTCTGCGATGGTGCGAAGGTCGCGGGCATGGCCGGCGCCAATGACGAGTGCAAGCGACTGTGCAGTGATGCGGTGTCCCTTGCCTTCCAGCAATTGCTCAACAATGTTTTGACGCACTGCGATGGGCAACAACTCGTCGGTGAGCTTTGCGCGCAATGAATCGTTTGCATCCATCGCACGAACAACTGCGGAGAACTCTGCTTCCACTTGAGCGAGAACGCCCTCAGCTGATGCGATGGTGTTGATAGAGGTGACGTATGCGTCGATGGTTGATGTGCTCATCGTGCTGACCCCACATTCGTGATGAATCCTTCGATGAGGTCCTGACGGGCCTTGTCATCGAGTGACTGAGTAACAACGCGCTCGATTGCGATTGATGAAAGGCGCGTGATTTCTGAGCGCAGTTCGTCGTTCACGCGAGATGATGCGTTGGCGATGTCGGCGTTGGCCTTGGCTTCAAGATCGGCCATTTCGGCAGCAACTCGAGCGCGACCCTCGGAGAGAAGGGCTGCTGCTTGCTTGTCGGCATCTGCAAGAACGCGTGCGCGCTCTGAGGAGATGTCGCCAAGTGCTGTGCGAATTTGGCTGGCTTCTTGTTCAGCGTTTGCCTTTGCATCACGAGCCGAATCAATTTCGTTCTGGATCTTTGCGGTGCGATCGCTCAAGGCCTTCTTGGCCATGGGGCCAACGAACTTGATGAGTGCACCAATAACCAGAACGGATGAGATTCCGCCGTAGATGATTTCAGCAGTTTCTGGCAACAGCCAGTGGTGCGACTGATAGGTGGGAGCACCACCCTCGTTTGACACCAGAACCGAAAGGAGTGTTGCGATCATCGTGTTACCGCGCTTTCCATGACTGACTTCACCGTTGCATCAACAGTGGAAGCATCGGGCTTGCGTCCGGTGGCCAACTCAGCTGCACGAGTCACCACGGTTGCAACAGCCGTTGCAATCTGTGACTGCGCTGCGGCACGAGCTTGCGCTGTTGCAGCCTCTGCTTCGGCGCGAGCCGCCGCGATGCGTGCATTGACTTGCGCCAACTGAGCAGTGCGCTCATTGTCAAGTGTTTGACGAGCGGCGTCGATGCGACCTGCTGCTTCTGCTTGTACGGCAGCAAGTGCTGCTTCGTACTCGGCAACTGCAGAGCGTGCATCGGACTTCACTTGGTCAGCACCTTCGACGTTCGCACGAATTGATGCGTAACGAGCGTCGGTTGCCTTCTTGAGACGTGGGAACAAGAAGTAACGCATGATGACGAACAAGACCAAGAATGATCCGGCTGTCCATGCGAGCTCGTTCGGTGTAGCCGCAATCGGGTTTGGTGCTGTTGTTGCAGCCGTTGTTTCGGTTGCACCGGCCTCAGTTGCCACTGCTTCTGTTTCAGTTGCAGTGGACTCAAGCGCAGCAGGTGCCGTGGTGTCTGTGGTTTCAGACGCCAAGCGCACCTGGACAACGTGTCCATTCAGTTGGGTGACTATCGCAGTCGGCATTTCAGCTCCTGGACTCCGCGGGTGCGGAGATCGATGGTTGACTCGGACTCAGTTCGCGAATTAAGCGAACTTGAGAAGAATGAAGACCACGAAGCCGATGAGTGCAAGAGCTTCGGTGAACGCAATACCGAGGAACATGGTTGTACGAACCATGCCTGCAGCTTCTGGCTGACGGGCCATTGCCTCGACGGACTTACCGACGAGGTTGCCAATTCCGAGTGCTGGTCCGATGGCTGCGAAACCATAAGCGAGACCTGCACCAAGAGCGGTGAGACCTGAGCCAGTTGTGTTTGGGTCTTTTTCAGCTGCTGCTGAAACAAGCATTGAAATTGCTTCCATTGTTTTTCTCTCCTAAGTAGTGGATTGTTGTAAGAGACCTGTTGGCCTAGTGCTCCGGGTGAGCCGCTCCGCCGATGTACACCGCGGTCAGCATGGCGAAAATGTACGCCTGCAAGAACGCGACGAGCACCTCGAACGACGTGAGGAACACGAGCATGATGAAAGGCAGGATGCCGACGGGAATCAGCGCCTTGTCTTTCGCCTGGAACAGCGCTTCTGAAAGAAGTGCGAATGTCACCAGAAGAATGTGACCAGCAAGCATGTTCGCAAAAAGACGAACAGCAAGCGAGAAAGGACGAACGAGGAACGTTGAGATCAACTCGATCGGGGTCACGAGAATGTAGAGAGCCTTGGGTACTCCAGGTGGGAAGAGCACGCTCTTCAAGTAACCAACAGGACCTTGGTGCTTGATGCCGGTTGCGTTGAACACAACCCACACCAGACCGGCAAGGAACATTGGCACTGCCATACGCGCTGTTGCAGGCATCTGGAAGAACGGAATGATGCCAGGCACGTTGCAGAGGTAGATGAACAGGAACATTGTGAGAAGGAACGGCGTCCATGCCAAACCTTCTTTGCCCATGGTCTGCATGATGACGCCGTCTTCGATGAAGTCAACGATGACTTCAGCAAGGTTGCGTGCGCCGCGTGGTGCATCGCTTGTTGCTTTGCGTGTTGCAAAGAAGAAGAGCAGTGAGCTGATTGTTGTTGCAAGAACTGCAATCAGAGCGATCTTGTTGAAGCCAACGCCATCGAACAGATTCTTCCAAACGAGGAGCGAGTTGATTTCTGGAAACTCAAGTGCAAGCACGGGTCATGTTCCTTCAGTGATTCTCGGGGGCGCGGGACGCCCGCCATTCTGCTACATCGGGCTTCAATCCAGGAAATGCAAGTGACGCTGCCACGTACTTCATTTCCCAGAACAAGAGGCCCAGGTGGGTGACGATGATGGTGACTCCGAGGACCGGAATCGAGACCCAGGACATGTCCTTCACCAGGAGGACAGCCAGGGTGATGAGGGCCAATCGAAGGATGTACCCGAAGAGGATTGCACCCATCATGAGGCCCAGCGAAATACGTGCGGTAACCGATATGAGCCATGCGGCCATTGAGAAATTGAGCAAAATGAGTGCCACCGCGAAGGCTGCCGACCAAGCGCCGTCGGCGCCCGCTGCCACTGCCGAGATGAGCACCAGAACAGGGGTGGCAATGAGGCCACGCTTCACCAAATCACGCGAGATGGAGACCTCGGGAGCCTCGCCCGCCACTGCCATGGCCAAAGGAGATGAGCCAGAAGTCACTTGTTGGCTCCCCGGGCATTCTTGGCTCTTTGGGCTTCGAGTTGGGCCATGGTGTGTGAGTAGGCGTAATACATCTTCACGAAATTGCCCACCACG
The DNA here is from genome assembly GCA_023254135.1 of Ilumatobacteraceae bacterium. Classification (GTDB taxonomy): domain Bacteria; phylum Actinomycetota; class Acidimicrobiia; order Acidimicrobiales; family Ilumatobacteraceae; genus UBA2093. The sequence continues at coordinate 5,531 of JALQYL010000074.1, forward strand.
GAAAACACGGTGAGAGCGATCATGAAGACGGGCGTGGTGTTCAACCACATGTCGAGCCCAAACCCAATGAGGAAAAAGACAAAGATTCCCGCGGCTAATTCAATTCCCTGGGACACATTGGTGTTTGCCGGTGTCACGGGTTTTGGCTTGGGGAGAAACTTCACGGAAAGACCTTTGCTTCACCGCTTGAACTGGGGTGTTCAAGACTTTGTGAAACGTTGAACAATCTATTCCGCCCAATAGGGGCTGGTCAAGCGCACGGCCAAAGAAACTCGCCGGCTCTACCTGCACTTCTTCACGCACGCTGAAGCACTGGCAACACTCGTGGGCAAGGACCAGGTCGTCGTGGACGACACCAGCACCACAGGCTGTTCTGTATAGGTGTACGGAACACCCGTGACTGCAGAGGTGTCATTGCATGTCATTGAGGTTCCAGTGTGCACTGGTGTGTCGACTCCCGTGCACACCTGCGTTGCGGGTGCGCCTGCGGTTGAGCGCATCACGATGTACGACACGGTCACTCCACTGGACACCGACACACGCGACCACGACAATGAGATGCCGTTTGCATTCGATGTAAGCGAAACGACCGGTGCCACCGTGGGGGAAAAGGTGGCACCGGCGAATTGATTCGATTGATTGTTTGTTGTTTGCGAAAACATCGCGTTTGTTGATCCAAATGTCGGTTGAAGGAGGGCAAGGGCCGCACTAATCGTCGCAATTGCAATTAGCTTGCGCATCGCCCCTACCCTCCCCAACGGCTTTCTGGGTTAGCCCCACGTCACCGTTGAACACTGTTGGTTAACTACGCATGCACCAATGGGGTTGTTGGCACTTTGTGTTGCGTGGAATGTGAGAGCCATCGACGCGGTGGCACCCTGCAGCGCATTCGGTGCAGCGATGGGAAGGGCGTACTCAACATCTATGGAGTACTCGGAATCAGTTGCGGCTTGTGTGGTGTTGATCAGCAAGTTCTGCACTGTGGTTCCCGACTGAATGGTTGTGTCGGCACCGGCGATTGTCTTGTATGTGGTGCCATTCACCATCAGACCTCCACCGTTCACGGAAACCTTGAACTGCAGACCAGTAGCCGTGCCGGTGAAGAGATTCGTGCTGCCACCATTCACTGCAACATCAACACCCAACCATGCACCCGAAGTGCCCGTGTACTTCACTTTGTACGAGCATTTGGCAAGTGCGGCCGAACCGGAGCCGAAACCAGCAGATGAATCGCCAGGCATCATCTTTGTCACGGCACACGTAACGCTTGCAGGAGTTCCTGCCCCAACGGACACCGTGCCCGATGCAAAGGTGTCGACCGAGTTGTTCTGCGTTGCACCGAACACTGCACTGGCAGCGCCCATGGAAATTGCTCCTGCGCCTGCAAGTGCACTCACAACGGCAAGCGAAGAGAGCAACGCTTTGGTGATTTTCGTTTTCATTGGTTTTCCTTTGGTTCAGTGGACTGACGAGCCCAATGCGAGAGCATCACTGCGATGCTCGCGAAGATGAATGCGATGAGGAGACTGAAGAGCAGTCGACCTTTTTCAATCGCAACGAGTACGTACCCAGCGTGCGGCACGGAGAAGGAGTACTTCCCCACGATGCGCGAAGCCGTCAGAATGGTGCCGTCTTCCGCTGTGTTGGCATCACCCTTAGTGACGAACTGCGTGGTACCCGGCGCCGTGTACTTGGTGAGTGGCGTCAAGCGGGACACCACTCGGTGGGTGATGAGAATGTCGGGGTTGGCCAAACTGCGGAAGGCGACGATGCTTCCCACAGGGATGGTGTTGGCTTCAGCAGCATTGACCGACTTGATGCCCACCACTGATCCGGTGGCGAACACCGGACCCATGGAGCCAGAGCGAACGATGAGCATCTGGTGTCCGAACAGTGATGGTCCGAACGAATTCTTCGGCGCCGTGATCGACAACGCGGAAAGAAGAATGG
>JALQYL010000075.1:0-251 GCA_023254135.1 Ilumatobacteraceae bacterium
CATTGGAATCCCCATTTTTCTCGCGGTGGTGTCGGGCCTCTTCCTTCCACCTGCACTGCGGCAGCGCCGCCGCAAGACCTCAACGCTGTAAGACTCTTTGAGAACAATCTCTATTCTTCGTGGGTGCCACGAATACCAACGAAGTAGGGAAAGATGGCAGAACAACGCGGGAGGAAGTCGTGGCCAAAGAGATCAAGTTTGAGGGAACAATTGGACGCACCATCAAGGAATCCACTCCCTCCTTCGAGCAG
>JALQYL010000075.1:261-2460 GCA_023254135.1 Ilumatobacteraceae bacterium
CATTCTGATTCTTCTCGACGACACCGGTTTCGCACAGTTCGGTTGCTTTGGTTCTGACATCGACACGCCAAACATTGATGCGTTGGCGAAGAACGGCCTGCAGTTCACCAACTTCCATGTCACGCCCTTGTGTTCGCCCACTCGCGCGGCACTCCTCACGGGTCGATCGAATCATGCGGTGGGCATGCGTTCCATTTCCAATTTCGTCACCGGATACCCGAATCAGTTGGGCCACATTTCCAACCATGCTGCAACGGTGGGCGAGGTGCTGGGTAACGAGGGGTACGGAACATTTGCAATTGGTAAATGGCACCTGGCTCCCATGGAACAGGCATCAGCGGCCGGTCCATTCGATCAATGGCCACTGGCACGTGGCTTCAATCGCTTCTATGGATTTCTTGATGGTGAGACGGACCAGTTCCACCCCGAATTGGTGGTGGACAATCACCACATCTCGCCACCCATTCCAGACAGCGGTGAGTACCACTTGTCAGAGGACTTGGTGGATCAAGCCCTGCGCATTGTGTCTGATTACAAGGGCGTGCGCCCCGATCGTCCGTTCATGGGATACGTGGCATTTGGTGCAACGCATGCACCACACCAAGCACCCAAGTCATACATGGAGAAGTACAAGGGCAAGTACGACGAGGGTTGGGATGTTGTTCGCGAGCGTTGGTACAAGCGCCAGTTGGAGATGGGTGTCATTCCTGAGGGCACACCACTTGCTCCGCACAACCCCGGCGTCAAGCCATGGGATGAGTTGAGCGACAACGAGAAGCGTCTTGCATGTCGTATGCAAGAGGCATTTGCCGCGTTCTTGGATCACACCGACAAGCAGATTGGTCGCTTGGTGGATGGACTGAGGAAGATCGGTCAGCTTGACAACACCATCCTTGTCATCCACGCGGACAATGGTGCATCGCAAGAAGGTGGTCCCTTCGGTGTAATGCACGAAATGAAGTTCTTCAACGGCATCATCGAGATGCCCGACGAGGCAATCAAGAACATCGAGGAAATCGGCGGACCCAACAGTCACTGCAACTACCCGTGGGGCTGGGCGCAATGCGGCAACACGCCGTTCCGTTGGTACAAACAGAACACACACGAAGGTGGTGTGCATGTGCCCATGATCTTCCATTACCCCAACGGCACGCCCGATGAACAAAAGGGAACCAAGCGCGATCAATTCGTGTTCGTCTCCGACATCGTTGCCACGGTGTACGACATTCTGGGAATCACCGCACCCGCCGAATTGAAGGGGTACGAACAAATGCCCGTGACGGGTCATTCGTTCAAGGAAGTCATCACGAATCCGCAGGCGCCGGCCACCAACCGCATTCAGTACTTCGAGAACATGGGCAGCTTGGCCATCGTGGTGGACGAGTGGAAGGCGGTGTTGAAGCATCAGCCCGGCGTGAACTACGAAGACGAGAAGTGGGAGCTGTACCACTTGGCACAGGATCGTTCTGAACTGAATGATCGTGCGGAGTCCGACCCCGAGAAGTTGGCAGAAATGATCGGCCATTGGTGGCAGCAGGCAGAGAAGCACGGTGTACTGCCATTGGATGACCGCGGTGTCGAGTTGTTCGGAGCGCGATTCCGCAAGCATTCACCGCACCCAGAAGACCGTCGATATGTGTATCGCCCACCCATGTCGCCGATGCCCGGACAGGCTTCGGCGCCGTTGGGCGGTCGTCACACGGTGATGACTGCGAGCATTGCGCACGCCAAAGGAAACGAAGGCGTGCTGTTCGCAACGGGCACCCAGAACTCGGGTGTTTCATTCTTCATTCAGAACAACAAGTTGATGTACGACTACAACGCATTCGGTGACCACACCATTCTTGAATCAGAAGGTGAACTTCCCGACGGTGAATTGAAAGTGACTGCGGAACTCAGGCGTGGAGAGAACCGTCGCGGATTCGTCGACTTGTCGGTTGATGGAGTTGCCGTTGCCCATGCCGAGGTGCCGTTGTACATGGGCATGATGTCATCCATCGGACCAAGTGTCGGTTTCGACCACGGTTCACCTGTGTCCACTCGATATACCGCTCCCTATGCCTACACCGGTGTGTTGCACGAAGTGGAAATTCTGGCATCACAAAGATCTCGCGATGTCGAAGCTCGAAGCGAAATGTCGCGTCAATAAACAACGAAAGAGAATCTCATGAGCAACATGGAATCAGGACTTGCCAAGCC
>JALQYL010000075.1:2560-7454 GCA_023254135.1 Ilumatobacteraceae bacterium
GCTCGAAGCGAAATGTCGCGTCAATAAACAACGAAAGAGAATCTCATGAGCAACATGGAATCAGGACTTGCCAAGCCAGGCGTGAAGCACAAATACGGTCGCATTGATACCGATTACGGCGCACGCATGTTCATGACGCCGCCAGAAGAGGACGGCGACATCTACATGTTGAATTTCATGCGATACAAGGAAGTAGCCGATTACGCCGGTGCCGATGCTCCCGCCATTTCCGGCAAGGAGGCGGACGACCTGTACAACCCCACCGAAGTACTGAACAAGTTCGGCGCAGACCCCGTGTTCTTCGGCGATGTGGTGGAACAGATTGGCGCGCAGTTACCGGCGTGGGATCGCATTGGAACGGTTCGTTATCCCAGTCGTAAATCGTTCGTGGAAATGGAGACTCGCAAGGACTTCCAGGAGAAGCACGTGCACAAGGCCGCAGGAATGGCTGAAACCTTCATCACCTGTGGTTTGCCCATGACAGATGTGACTACTGGTGAGGCAAGCGAAGCGTTGCGCGGCACGAAACCATTCGTCTCTGTCTCCGCATGGCGCGCTCTGGAAGGTGTCTCCGTCGACGAATTGAAGTCAGCACTTGTAGCGGGTATTGCGCACATTGAAGCTGCAGGCGGACGTGTGGGTGCATGGTTCGATGTGGAAGGAACCATCATCGGAGATGGCCGTCGTTATGACATCAACTGTTACAACCAATATGCCGATACCACTCATTTCCATTCAGCACTGAAGGCAATGCAAAGCGATAGTGCGTGCGCCATTTTGTTTGACGATTCCAAAACCGATGGTTACACCGTGTTGGTGAAGCCATCAATCGACAAGATTTCGCCACGTCCGTAAATTACGGAATCAAGATCACGCGGCCAAAGGCCTTTCGGCTCTCAATGTATTCGTGTGCACCAGCTGCGTCGCTGAGAGGGAAGCTCTTGTCGATTTGAACGGTGAGTCCGCCTGATGCAACGCGTTGCATGAGCTCGCTGATCATGGGATGTGTGCGTTGTGGGTTCATGGCCATTTCGGCGCCCAGGAAAACACCATTGATGGAGGCGTTCTTGCCCATGAGACCGTTGATGGCGGGTGGGTGGGCATCGCGACCTGCATTGCCCACCCAGCTCACACGTCCGCGATAGGCGAGTGATGCGATGCTTCCTTCCAACGTGGGACCACCGACGGAATCGACCACCAGGTCAACGCCACGATTGTTGGTGAGGGCCATGACTTCGGCTGCCACGTTCTTCACCGCGTAGTTGATGCCGTGGTGAAGTCCGAAGTCCTTCAAACGAGCGAGGCGATCATCACTGGACGCGGTAGCAATCACGGTTGCTCCAGCAGCTTCGGCCAATTGAATGGCGGCCAAGCCCACACCACTGGCGCCGGCCTGAATGAGCACCGTTTCGCCGGCCTTCAATCGTCCGAACTCGAACAAGCAATCATGGGCCGTGCCGAACTCAATGGGAATGCCTGCCGCGGTTTCAAAACTCATGCCATAGGGAATTGCCCACGCTGATGTTGCGGGCACGCTCACCAGAGCTGCGTGTGATCCGTACGCCATGGTGGCCACCACTGGTTGACCGACAACGAATGAAGTGACACCTTCGCCCACCTCGCGCACGGTGCCCGAAGCTTGGTATCCAACGATGTGAGGGTTGGTGGCAAGCGCACCGCCACCACGGTTCAGGGTGTCGCCACCTTGAATGCCGATGGCGGCGACATCGATGAGAATCCCGCCCTTACGCAACACGGGGTCGGCAACTTCCTCGTATTTCAGGACCTCTGGTCCGCCTGTCTCGTAGTACACCGCAGCTTTCATGGTGACATCGTGTCACAGGCGGATGTAGTTAGGCGTTGTTGAGCGCTCGCACCACTGAATCGCTGATGGTGCGTTCTGCGATGTGAGTGGCCAATTCGACGATGCCGATGTTCTCGGCGCCAGCAACCGTCTGAATTCGTCGAAATGCTTCGTTCATGTCGATGGAATACCGCTGACTCAACACGCCTTTGGCTTGCTCAATCACGTTGCGTGACTGAATAGAGGACTGCGTGTTTCGAGCAATGACCACGGCATCGTTACGTGGGTCTGCTTGAAGAAGGGCTACTGCTGCCGAATCAGCCAACACTCGTGCGAGCGTGAGCTCTCGGTCAGAGAGGGGTTGATCGCAAAAGAGATTCAATGCTCCGAGAACTTGCTTTCGACCCGAGAGAGGCAGGGCGTAGACCGAGGAGAAGTGGTGTTCACGTGCCAGTGCGGAAAATGACGGCCATGGACCGTTGGCGGAAAGTTCGGTATCGGTGACCAGCTCTCCCGTTGCACACGCCGTGAGGCAAGGACCACTGTGGTTCTGCAACTGGTACAAGTCAAGTTGGTGTGCACTGTGATCCGACGAGCCCACCACCTGCAGCAGTGAATTTGCATCAACAAGCAGAATGCCTGATGCGCGAACCGGAAGTAGTTCCACGATGCGTTGCGTGAGCAAGGCAAACACGTCCACCGTGTTTGATCCGCTGGCAATCATGGATGACATATCAGCGAAAGTTGCGGCCAGATTGGAAATGCCAAGCTCGCGTTGCAATTCCTTGAATCGTGATGAAATTGTCATGCGCACTACCAATCCTCTAACAAGAGTTCGCGGCTAACGATTGCACGAGAAATCCCGCCCAAACTGTAATTGCCACTGAACGCACGGCTGCGTATCAGAACCATGGCGTCGGCGATGGAGACATTGAAATGTTCTGACACCATGCCCGCTGCCTGTTGAGTCACGGCATCGTTCTCGATGGCGTATTGGAAATCGGCGATGTACGCATCGTTCGTGGTGCCCGCCTTCAGATGAAGAATTGCCTCCGTTGCGAGCAACGACAAGATGAGACCGTCGCGGTACATCTCTGGTGATGGAGCCCCCACCACGTCCCTGTACGAAGTGACTGCGCCAATATGAGATGAACCGGCTCGCATGGGAAAGCACAACAGTGAGCCAACGTGGTTTTCGACAAGTGTGGGGTAGAAGAGTGGCCAGCGTTCAACGCAGTCGGGACCTTGAACATCAGGGGTGTAGACGGGTGAATCGGCTTCTTCTACATCGAAGATGGGCCCTTGGTAGCACACCAATTGTTGTTGGTCAAGAAGTTGAGCGCGGTCATCACTGGTGGCAAAGGTGAGAAATAGAGGCATGGACCATACCGTCACCGAATTGGAAGGTGACTCAAATATTTCTCCAGCAACACGCACCAATCGGTCGCCGAGAAGGGTGGTGGAACTATCCGACTGCAAAGAATCGGCAATAGATTCCCAACGATTTTCAGTCATGACTGAATGCAGATTTCCGAAAAAATGGCCGCACAAAATTCATGAATTAGTCCTAGCACGATTTCTTAAATAAGCGTCGGAAATTTGTGATGCGGCACGGGAAACGGACATGTGTCACTTGATGTCGGCACCGTGTGCGTGGGCGTGGAACGATGGTGACATGGCACGCGAGCACCATCCGCATCGACATCGCTTTGGTGGGCGAGGCTATTTCCAGCGCGTGGGCCCTGGTCTTATTACCGGTGCAGCCGACGATGATCCGTCGGGAATTGGCACGTATTCGCAGGTGGGAGCCGCATTCGGGTTCAGCATGTTGTGGACAACGCTGGTGGCTCTGCCCATGGCCGCAGCAGTTCAGGAAGCAACGGCACGACTGGGACTTTTCTCGGGCCAGGGATTGGCCAAACTCATCAAGTCGTACTTTCCAAAGTGGGTGTTGTACGTGGCGCTTGTGTTGGTGGTGGGTGCCAACTCTTTCAACATCGGCGCAGATCTTGGCTCCATGGCAGCAGCAACCCGATTGTTGGTTCCGATCCCTCAGGCATTGTTGGTGGTTTTCTATGCAGCGGGAATGACTGCGTTGGAAGTGTTGGTGCCGTATCACCAGTACGCCAAAGTGTTGCGCTGGTTGTGTGTATCGCTTCTGTCGTACGTGGTCATGTTGTTCATTGTGAACGTGAGTTGGTTCGATGTGTTGAATGGTTTGCTCATTCCACACCTGCGATTCACACGTACGCAACTAGCGGCGATGATTGCCCTCTTCGGAACCACGATTTCTCCGTATCTGTTCTTCTGGCAGACGGCAGAAGAAGTGGAGGAACGCACCGATCACCCCGGAAAGTTCGCTGAGGGCGTCACGCACATACAGGCGATGAGAGGTGATGTGTTTGCCGGCATGACCTCGGGCGTATTCGTGATGTTCGCCATCATGGTTGCATCAGCCGCAACGTTGGGCAAGAACGGCATCACTCAAATTGGCACCGCCGAACAGGCTGCTCAGGCGTTGGAACCATTGGCAGGTTCCATGGCCAAACTTCTCTTCACGTTGGGCATCATGGGCGTGGGGTTGTTGGCCGTGCCGGTGCTGGCCGGATCTACTTCCTATGCCATTGCTGAAACGTTCAACTGGCGAGAGGGTCTCAGCCTGAAGATGAGTCAAGCAAAGGCTTTTTACTTCGTGATCATCGGCTCGATGATGTTGGGCCTTGTCATGAACTTCTCGGGTCTCAACCCTGTGCGTGCGTTGTACTGGAGTGCCATGTTGAACGGGCTTGCGGCACCACCGTTGATCGTGATGATCTTGTTGCTTGCTCGACGCCCCGACGTACTGGGCGAACATGCAAGTGGTCGAGTATCTCAGTCTCTTGTGGCGTTGGCTGCCATCGTCAGCACGGTTCTTCCCGTGCTGTATCTATTTGCCAGGTAGCTAGTTGCCCGTCAGTGGTTTGGCCAGACGCAGCGTGGACAACGTGTCGGGACGAGACAAACCTTCAAGCGCCAATTCGTAATCGGGTATCTCGTACACATCGCCGTCATCGGTGATCATGATGAAACGAGTGAAGCGTTGCAAGAAGG
>JALQYL010000076.1:0-268 GCA_023254135.1 Ilumatobacteraceae bacterium
GCCTCCCCCACTCAGAACCTCAAGTGGGTAGCAAAGGCCAAGGGCGAAAGCATTCGAGACCTCACCGTGATGATTCTCGACCGTCCGCGTCACGACGACCTGATTGCTGAAGTGCGTGCGTCTGGTGCACGCATCAAGCTCATCTCCGACGGCGACATCTTCGCCGCCATCGCCACCTGCTGGCCCAAGGCCGGCGTGGACATCATGTTCGGCATTGGTGGAACTCCAGAAGGTGTTGTTGCCGCAGCCGCATTGAAGTGTATGGGTG
>JALQYL010000076.1:278-7243 GCA_023254135.1 Ilumatobacteraceae bacterium
CGACGAAGAGCGCAATGAAGCAACTGCTGCTGGTTACGACCTGAACAAGGTTCTCACTACCAACGATCTTGTGCGCGGAGACAACTGCTTCTTCGCCGCCACTGGCGTCACCGATGGTGAGCTGCTCACCGGCGTTCGCTTCACACCTGGTGTGGTGCACACACAGAGCTTGGTGATGCGTTCACGCAGCGGAACAGTGCGCCTCATCGACGCCCAACACCGCCTCGACAAGATTTCTCAGTTCTCGTCTATCGACTACAACTGATTCACACAGCGTTGGCTAGTTCGGCCATCCTGGAGTGTTCGCATCTAGTTGCACACCCATGGTGTTGAGAAATCCCGCCACCATGCGGTAACTGCCTGCCAGCAGCACCAGTTCCACTAGTTGCGCATCGCTCCAGTCTTGCTTCAACGCATTCCACACGTTCTCTGACACGCAATTGTCTGCACACAGGTCGTCGACCATGTCGATGAGTGCAGCATCCTTGCCGGACCACTCACCGCTCTTCTCCTGCGCCAATGCTGTGATCTCTGCATCAGTCAGTCCACACTCGCGACCGATCAACGTGTGTTGACCGAACTCATACACTGACCCCGCACGCCAACCCACGCGAAGAATCACAATTTCTCGCTCACGCGCCGGCAGCAAACCCTTGTTCAGGAAGTAACCGCCATAGGTCATGAAGCGCTTCAACAGTTTGGGGTGATGCGCCATGGTGCCAAATATGTTCAATGGCTGGCCACCAGCATTCTTGATGCCCCCCGACAGAATCTCCGCGACATCGGGAGTGATCTCGGTAATTGGAGCGAGTCGTGGGCTAGATGGACGCTGTGAACTGTTCGATGCCATGCCGAAATGTACATCTTGTGCCACCCCTTTTCTAGATTGACGGTGTTATCGGAACAAAGGGGTCCCCATGGTCAAGGTCATCAAAAGCAAGTACGCAGGCTCAGGTAAAGAAGGCGACTTCTCTTGGATGATCGAGCAGCCGCATCATGAGCGCACGTTGTTCATCTTCAACGACAACGAAGGCCAGTTCTACGACCACTTCAATGGCGGGAACCATCGCTGTTCAGCAGGCGGCGGAAATGCCGGTATTCGGGAATACCAGTGCGCTCCACACGAACGTGCGACCGGTATCCCCACTGGCTCTTACCTTGACGTGCGACATAGCAAGGGCTACAAAGTTTTCGATGACCATGTGAAGAAAGTGCTTACTGATGCATTCACCCAATTGGAATCGCTTCTCAAATCTGGCCGCTTTGATGCAGTTGTATTTAGTTGGGATGAAAAAACCAAATTGGGTGGATACATCTTTGACGCAGCACAACCGATTCGCGATTACATCGTTGAAAACATCATCGCGATTGCCGAGCGCCACTAATCCACCTTGTACATGTGGTTGAAATCCGCTGCAGCCTTGATGGTCAAGCGGTGAAGATCCACTAGTTCTGCACGCGACAAACGCGACCCGGAGTAGCCGCCTGCCAAAGCGAATGCCACCGGAATGTTGTTCACGCTTGCCCAGTGGAAAGTCATCTTTTCGCGCTGGTACAGATCGAATGTGGTGATCCCTTGTGCACCACCCGTGCTGCAGTTCTCGTGCGGGTCCATGCCCGCGTTGTAGAGCACCAGGTCAATGGATTCGGGGTTCGGAATGGAATCGAGCATTGCGCGAATGTCTTGCTGGTAAGTCTTGCCGTTTGACATCACCAAGTGTGCGTATTCGGTGCTCTCGTACTTGTCGTATCCGCTGACGGAGACGTCATACTGCTCGATGCCTTCACCCTTTTGAATCAAACTTGCGGTGCCACCACCACAGTGCGCATCAAAGTCAATGATCACCACGCGCTTCGCACCCATGGCCAGCGCAATGCGCGCTGAGATAATCAAGCTGTTGATGGTGCAGAACCCCGCGCCGTGACTCTTTTTCGCATGGTGAATACCACTGCTCAACGAACCTGCATTGGTGCGCTTGGTGTACGCGATCACAGCAGCTTCGATGAATCCGCCCGTGCTGTAACGCACTGACTCTGCAAGATCTCGCGACCATTCGCCAATTCCGTTGTTCGCCGCAGCGCGCTCTGGACGTCCGGTCAGAATTCCCTTGACGTATTGACTGGTGTGCACAAGCTCCATTTGCTCTTGAGTTGCGGGTTGTGGAGAGAGCACGGTGATGCCTTCGATGGGATCCGTTCGGAATGATTCTGCAATATCGCGAGCCTTCATGCGGGTGTCCACCGCGAAGTCTGTGCAGACAAATTTCTCGTTGTAAAAGACTGGTACGAACATGTTGTTTCCTTTTGTTGTGAGTGGGTTGTTGTGAATGGTTCGCCGATTACGCGAATTGACTGCCGATGGATCGGATGACATAGGGAATGTCGAGGTAGTTGCGCTGTAGCCACTGCTCCACGTCGTCACGCATGGCCTGCGCTGCCGACATGTCCGCTTGCAATTGGTGGAGCGCACACCAAACCACTGCATCAGGTGCATAGATCACCCCCGCAATGGGTCGAACATCGCGAATGCGTCGAAGCGCATCAAGGTGGTCCCAGCCGGTGGACACCATGATTGCGAACAATGCGGATGGACCGCGGTTCACGCCCATGTGACAGTGCACAAGAACCTTGCGAGTGGAGTCCTGCAGAATCTCTTGTGCTGCCACTACAAATGACTCAAACCAGGAATCGCTTCGCTTACCGCCGTTGTCGTCTACTCCGAACCAGTGAGATGTGATGATGTCTGAGTTTTCATGGATGAAGTCGGAGTCATCTGCTTCACCGCGCATATCGAAGACATCGGTGATGCCTTCTGCTTCCCAAATGCGAAGCTGCGCTTCTGCTGCGGTGCGGTTATAGGGAAGATCTCCGCTGACTGCGAGTTGATCGTTGACCCAGCACACTTGTCGCCAGATGGTGACGGGTGACTCCGGACGATGCGGACGCTGAACTGAAAGTGTTGATGACACGTGGTTCCCTTTCGAGGTAGTGGCGGCAACCCGTTGTTGCTGCCCACCTACCCCGACGTGGTCACACGCGAATTTTCATCATTTCGAAAACTTGGCCACTGCTTTCTGTACGGCCTTCAGCACTGCCACGTCGTCGTGCAGGCCCATATCGCTCCATTGGTCGGGTCTGACGTCGTTGGGCTCCATCACATACATGCACGCCGCATGGATGAGCCGGTTGAGAATCTTGTTGGGCAGGCCCCTATTGGAGGGCCTGTTGGCCTGCAACCAGCGCAGGTGGGCCAGGCCCTTGGCTGCCTGCTGTTGATGCAATCGAGAGCTAGTGCCCACCAGTTCCAGATAGGAAATGGCGCCGTCCATGGGACTGGAGACCACAGAGGTCTCTGGGAGTCGTTGTATCTCCTTGACGAATCCGTGCCCCGTTCGTAGAGAAAGTTGGCGAATCACGAACGACACGGATGTAAGTGCGCCAGGTTCATTCTCTGAACCCAACAACTTCTTCAAATAGTTCGCCAGGGCAACCGGTGACTTATCGAACTTGTGCGCCAACTCTGTAATGGTCTCGTAATCCCCAGCAAATCTGCTGCGCAAAATGAGGCGATCATCTTCGTCCGTCATGATCTGCCACATAGCGCTAGCTGCAAGATTGGCGAATTCCTGCTCTTCGCGAGAGATGAAGTCGATGGACAGTCCGTGAAGTGGAATACGTCCGGCCCGATAGTCGTACTCGTCGTGCAGGCGCTTACCTTTCACCGCTTCCATTTCGTTTGCCCATACCTGCAAGCGCTTCTGCTGCACTGTTTGCTTGCGAAGCTCATCGAGTACAAGAAGTTTGATCTTCCAAGTGAGAAATGCCTCTGGGTTCAGGATCTCTTCTCGGGTGGAGGCACGATGCAACTCCTTGAGGGCCTTTGCCGCAATGTCGTCGGCCTGGTTATGGAGGCCAAGGTCCTTGTAACGAGCCGTTGCGCGCTGCGCAATACGGATCGCAGACTGCCTATTTTCTTCGGTGACCTTCTCATTGACCATGTGCCCATTCTTTCTCTCTACTTATCTACTGGCGCGTTTAAATGACTTCCTGTTGACTATGCGGCCTCATCCAAACGTTTTGGAATAGAGGGTCCGAATTCGCAACCGTCAAATGTTGCAGCTTCTGATTCGACTGCTGGGAATAATGCCTCTTGCAGTGAGCAGTTCAAGAATTTGGTGCCCTGCAACGTTGCGTTCTTGAAATGACACAAACGGAAACGAGAGTTCAGGATGGTTGCCCCGTCCCATGCCGCTTTTTCCTGTGCTGTTTCATTGAAACCGCACGACACCACTTTTGCGCCACCAAAACCAGCGCCATTGAAATTTGCTGCAAAGAATTGTGAACGACAAAAAGATGCCCCGCGAAAATCTGCACCGGGTGCATGAAATCCAATGACCCCGACGGGTCCAAAACGACAGTCGGTGAAATTCGCATTCTGCAGATCTGCACGGTTGAGTTCGATACCCCAAAACCCAAGACGACACTTGGTGAATCGCGCCCCGTTCAACACCGCATCAAAACACTCAACATCACAAAAGGAACATTCTTCGAACGTTGCCAAGATTGCTCCGGTCTTGTGCATCTTTATGGTGTCGAATTCGACATTGCGAAATTGACAACCTGTCATGTTGCATCCGGACAAGTCCGTCTCCATCACGTCGATTTGATCGAATTGCGCCCCAAACAACGATGCATCCGTGAATTGCGAATGTTCGATGCGACCAAAACCACAAAATTTTGCATAGGAAAGATCTGCTTGGATGCAACGGAGTCGCTCCACCACTCCATCCAGAGTAAACACTGCGTTCTGAAGAACTGCATGAATGAGGATGACATCATTCATCTTGTCGGTGAGGAACTCCGCGCCCACCAGTGATGCGTTGGACAGATCTACGTATGAGAGATCCGTGTCTTCAAAACGACAACCATCAAGGTTTGCGCCGTTGAGCTTCACCATTGACAAGTCGCAATAGGAGAAGTCGCGCCCGGGAGCCACAAGGCCGGGACCGAGTTCGATGACCTCCCCATCACGCAGGGTGATGAGGAGGCGATCGCCATCGAGGATTGGTTGAATCAGTGTTTTCTCTGGTGCCATTTAGTTTCCTTCGTCTTTCTTTCGTTGTTCTTCGGCGATCTTCTCTTCGAAGACGTCCATCTGACTGGTGTCCATTCCCATGCGCTTCATGTGGCGAATCTTGGAGATGTTGCCCGAGAGACTGGAGAACGCAAGGTCTGCGCCGTCGGCCGACCGCGAGAATGCCTGAATGTTGCCGGTCTTCATGCCCATGCCGTGAGCATCGCCGTATGCGTCAAGCGCGGCCGAGAGGAACACGAAGGTCCAGCCATCCTTCTCACACTTCTTGATGAGCTTCTGGATTTTCGCAAGGGTGAACTCGCTGCTTTGGTTTTCTTCGCCATCGGTGATGGTGACGAACACAATGTCTTCCTCGGGAAGTGAGTTCTGCTTGCGAACATCCTGGCTCAGCTGCGCGCGAGCGATGAGCTTGCCCGTTGCATCGAGCAGTGGAGTGCCACCACGAGGAACGAATGTTGCTGCGGTGAGTTCTGTCATTTCTGCAATGGGGATACCTGCAGCGATGACTTCTTGTGCATCGTGAGAGTCGAATTGAACGAGAGTGACACGTGCATCAGTGCCGTCTTTCTTCTGGTCACGAAGGAAGGCGTTGTATCCGCCGATCACATCGCTGGCAATGGACTCCATTGACCCCGAACGGTCGAGGAGGATGTAGAGGTGGGTGTGTTTTGCTGCTGTTGTCATGAGTTCCTCCAAAGAACTAATTTGAGTGGACTTCACCATTATTACCAGAGGGTGTGTCACAGGATTCCGTGAATTCCAAAATTGGGTAGAAAATGCCATAATTGAGGCATGGCCACGCCAAAACGCACCGTTCAGCACCAGATGTTCGTCTATGTGGACCTGGTCTGCCTCACCATCAGGGACCGGGAACTGCACGTGCTCACCGTGGAGCGCCAGACTGCCGAGAAGGGCAAGTTGGCCCTGCCTGGCGGCTTGTTGGAAGAACATGAGGGTTTGGCCGAGGCAGCGGTACGAGAACTTCGCGAGGAGACGGGCATCACCGTGAGCCCCGGATCCATCCACCAAATTGGGGCCTATGGAGACCCACAGCGAGACACTCGATACGGACGAGCGATCTCCATCGCCCATCTGGCCCTTATCCCCCATCCTGACAAGCCGTTACCTGGGTCCGATGCCAAGGGTTCATCGTTCGTGCCGTATTCACGCACGCAACGACCAGGCGTGATGGAGTTCGACCATAAAGACATCATCCGCGACGCGCGAGAACTTGCGCTTCGACTCATGGAAGACACGCCAGTGGCCACGCAGTTTTGCGACAAACACTTCACCATGACCGATCTACGTCATGTGTATGAAGCGATTCTGGGTTACGAAGTGGACCCGGCGAACTTCCGCAAGAAGGTGGAAGCAATCGATGGATTCGTGGTGCCCGTGCCAAACCTGGAATCTAGCCATAGCGGTGCCGGAAGGCCCGCAAAGATGTACCGGCGAAGTTCGGTGCGCGAGCTGAATCCACCCGTGCGTTTCCGCACGAAGTAATCACATATGCAAAAAGGGCGACCCGTGAGGGTCACCCTTTTTGTTTGCTCTTGAGAGCGAGTTATCTAGTGGCCGTTTGGCAATCCACCGGCGGCTGCAATACGAGCATGAGCGCGACGAAGGTCGGCTTCTACTTCGGCAGAGTTGCCTTCGCGCATTTGGTGCTCTGCACGCTCCTTCGCGGCGCGGGCACGAGTAACGTCGATGTCTTCTTCGAGCTCTGCAGCGTCGGAGAGGATGGTGACGTGATCGGCACCCACTTCCACGAAGCCAAGGTGCACAGCAACATTTTGAATGCGACCGTCGGCCAAGTAGATGCGTGTGTGGTTCTCGGTAAGTGCACCAAGAAACGCAGCGTGGCCTGGCA
>JALQYL010000077.1 GCA_023254135.1 Ilumatobacteraceae bacterium
GTTGGACTTGAAAGAGCCATCTTTTTCGATGGGTGTGTTTGCCTGAGCAACCACGTACTTCTCTTCTTCGTCGGCGGCCATGTACACGATTTCTTTCGTGACCTTGCCGTTGACAACGCGCAGGTATGGCGTTTCGATGAAACCAAATGGGTTCACGCGTGCATACGAAGAGAGACCACCGATCAGACCGATGTTCGGACCTTCCGGAGTTTCAAGGGGGCACATACGGCCGTAGTGCGAGAAGTGAACGTCTCGCACTTCGAAGCCGGCGCGCTCGCGGCTGAGACCACCAGGTCCGAGTGCGGACAAACGGCGACGGTGTGTAAGACCCGTGAGTGGGTTCACCTGGTCCATGAACTGCGACAACTGTGATGTTCCGAAGAACTCCTTGATTGCTGCAACAACAGGACGAATGTTGATGAGAGTTTGTGGCGTGATTGCTTCCACGTCTTGTGTGGTCATGCGCTCACGAACAACGCGCTCCATACGTGACAAACCAATACGCACTTGGTTCTGAATGAGTTCGCCCACGGAACGCACGCGACGGTTTGCAAAGTGATCCTGGTCGTCAAGCATGTAGCCAGGCTCTTGCTTCACGAGGTGCAACATGTATGACACTGCTGCAAGTACTTCACACTTGGTGAGAACTTCAGGGTTGTCTGTTGGCAAGTCGAGCTGGTCGGGGGTGAGACCAAACAACTCGGGAAGCTTTGCGACTTCTTCACCCAACTTACGGTTGAGCTTGTAGCGGCCTACGCGGCTGAGGTCGTAACGACGGTTTTCGAAGAATGCACCTTCGAAGTACACGCGAGCTGATTCAGCAGTTGCTGGTTCGCCGGGACGTGCGCGCTTGTAGATCTCAAGCAATGACTCTTCGCGAGTAGGAGCGATGTGACGCTCCTTTTCCCACTGACCTTCGAGGAAATCGAAGTGTGCAACGAAACGCTCAAGGAAACCAGGTGCATTTGCTTCGTCGTAGCCAAGTGCACGAAGAAGAATGAAAATGCCCATGCGGCGCTTGCGTGCAACGCGAGTACCTGCGGTGATGTCCTTGCCGGGCTTGTGCTCGACGTCGAATTCCAACCATTCACCGCGGTATGGGTGCACGGTGCCCTTGACCAACTGGTGCTTCGACAAGTTACGAAGGCGGTAACGCTCACCTGGTTCGAAAATAACGCCAGGACTACGAACGAGCTGCGACACAACAACGCGCTCAGTTCCGTTGATGATGAACGTTCCCTTGTTTGTCATCTTGGGGAAGTCACCCATGAAGACAACTTGTTCCTTGATTTCACCGGTGAGACGGTTCTGGAAAATTGCGCGCACGAACACGGGCGTGGCGTAGGTCATTTCCTTTTCGCGACACTCTTCTTCGGTGAACTTTGGTCCGGGGCAGAGGTCTTCGTCGTTGGGATCAAACTCGAGTTCAAGGCGAAGGTTGCCGTTGTAGTCGGTGATAGGAGAAATTGCATTGAAGGTTTCTTTCAAACCTTCAGACAAGAACCAATCGAATGATTCGCGCTGTACAGCGATCAGGTCGGGGAGCTCAAGATGCTCGGGAAGGTTTGCGAACGAATAGCGCTCATGGGACGACGAACGTGGGGCCACGATTACTCCTGACAGACTGGACAAGGGAGCGCAATGTCTCGCCCGTTCATGCGAGCGCACTGATTTTGGGCAATGCGAAAGCAGGAGAGGTGAGACACGGCAAATAGGCACGCTATCGCCGAAATCCTTTTAGGGCAACGGGAAAATAGACCCTCCGCCACGGGGGTCCGTCCAACTAGCGAGGCAAGGTACGCCCGCTGGCGGCCCAAGTCAAGCACCGTTGGCGAAATTCTGGCCTGGCACTCCCCCTGAAACGACCAAGACCCCGCCACCCGAGGGTGACGAGGTCTCGATTTGAGGTGAAAATCGCGGAAAACCGCGAAAAATCACTTGAGTTCGACGGAAGCGCCTGCTTCTTCGAGCTTGGCCTTTGCCTTCTCGGCATCGTCCTTGCTGGCCTTTTCGAGGATGGGCTTTGGTGCACCATCAACGAGGTCCTTGGCTTCCTTGAGGCCGAGGCTGGTGATTTCACGCACAGCCTTGATGACCTGGATCTTCTGAGCACCACCATCGGTGAGAATGACGTCAAATTCGTCCTTCTCTTCTGCTGCTGCTGCGCCACCGGCTGCGCCGGCTGCCATAACGGCTACTGGAGCCGATGCGCTCACACCGAACTTCTCTTCGAATGCATCGAGGAGTTCTTTCAGTTCGATAAGGCTGAGTGCTGCGATCCCGTCGAGGATCTCTTCCTTGCTAAGAGCCATTTGCTCTCTCCTTTTGAGATAAAACCCTTGAAACTAAAGGGTTTTGAGTTTTTAAATACGTGTAATTGGTGGCCAGGGACTCTGGCCGAAGGTTGCCTTAGGCGGCTTCCTTCTGGTCGATCAGAGCCTTGAGGCCGTAGGCCATGTTGCGTGGGAGTGCGAGGAGCAATCCAGCAAATTGGCCGAGCATGGCTTCGTGCGAAGGCAGCGATGCAAGTACATCGATGTAGCTAGCGCTGACGGCTTTGCCGTCGACGGCTCCACCTTGAAGTACGAGATTCTGGTTGGTCTTTGAGAAGTCCTTCAGGGACTTAGCGACCGCGGCCAAGTCACCATGCACAAAAGTGATGGCGGTTGGACCTACAAGAATCTCATCGAGGCCTTCGATACCTGCTTCACGGGCAGCAAAGCGAGCGAGCGTGTTCTTGTACACGCGGTACTCGGCTCCGTGCTGGCGAAGCGAGCGACGAAGTTCAGCAAGATTGGTAACGGTGAGACCGCGGTATTCAGTGATGATTACAGCGGATGCAGCCTCAATCTTGCCGCGAATTTCTGCGACGACGGCTTCCTTTTCGGAACGGACAGTTGACATTTCACCTCCTCTTGGTGTCCTGGTTATCTCGCTCGGGGCGCTCGCTATTTGCAACGAACGCCGCACCGAACGGATCCGAGGATCCAAGAGTGAAGAGTCCGCCTCGTCTGGCGGGCGATGAGCCCATTAATCGGAAGACCGAACCGGATGTCTCTGGCGAGGACCGAGAGAATGAAGTTGTAAGTGTGAGCCTAAGTGCGATTCTTTTGAATCACACCCAAGCGGTCACGCGAATGAATTAGTCGACAGGGCGAAGACGGTTGAGGTCAACCTTCACGCCAGGTCCCATGGTGGACGAGATGCTGATCTTGCGCAGGTACTTACCCTTTGCAGCAGCTGGCTTGGCTCGTTGCACTTCGTCGAGCACTGCGCGGAAGTTTGCTTCCAATGCAGCAGCTTCGAAGGAAGCGTTACCGATGCGCACGTGCACATTGCCGTAACGGTCGGTGCGGTATTCCACCTTGCCGCCCTTGAACTCGCCCACTGCACGGCCAACGTCGGTGGTGACGGTGCCGGTCTTGGGGTTTGGCATGAGACCGCGAGGACCAAGCACGCGTCCAAGACGACCCACCAAAGGCATCATGTCGGGGGTGGCAATGAGGAGGTCGAACTCCATGTTGCCCTTCTCAATTTCTGCAGCAAGATCGTCTGCACCCACAAGGTCTGCACCAGCGGTGCGAGCCTCTTGTGCTGCGTCGCCAGCAGCGAACACTGCAATACGCATTGTCTTGCCGGAGCCCGATGGCAGTGCAACGGTTCCGCGAACGGTTTGGTCTGACTTACGTGGGTCAACACCCAAACGAATTGCCACGTCGACTGATTCGTCGAACTTGGCAGAAGCAATCTTCTTCACGATGTCAATTGCTTCGGTTGGTGTGTACTGCGAATCGCGATCGAACAGTGCGAGCGCTGCCTTGTACTTCTTTGTAATCGGCATGATGCCTCCCTCTCCTTTTATTGGTTACTGACTCCGCCCGGTGAGGTAAACCGTTGGGCGAGAGATTGTTTGTTGAGCGTTAGCTCAGACGACTTTGAGACCCATGCTGCGTGCAGTGCCACGAATTTGCTGCTTGGCAGCTTCAATGTCGTTGGCGTTGAGGTCTGGCATCTTGATGAGTGCAACAGCTTCGATGTCTGCTTCAGTCACGGTTCCGGCAACGGTTTTGCCTGGTGTTGAAGAAGCCTTGTCGAGACCGGCCTTCTGACGAAGAAGAACTGGCGCTGGTGGTGTCTTCAAGATGAATGTGAAGGTGCGATCTTCGAAGATGCTGATTTCAACAGGAATGATTGTTCCTGCTTGTGCTTCGGTTGCAGCGTTGTACTGCTTCACGAAGTCCATGATCTGCACACCGTGAGGTCCGAGTGCGGTACCCACTGGAGGAGCGGGTGTTGCCTTACCGGCGGGGATTTGAATCTTTACGATTGCTGCAAGCTTCTTCTTTGCCATGACTTTTCTTCCTTATGACGACTGTGTATTTGCGCGTGCTGATTAGAGCTTCGCGACCTGACTGAAATCCATCTCCACCAAGGTCTCGCGACCGAAGATGTTGACGAGAACCTTGAGCTTGAGGTGGTCGGTGTTGATCTCTGCAACAGTTCCGTTGAAGTCGGCGAATGGGCCTTCCTTCACGCGAACGCTTTCTCCCACTTCGTACTCCATCTTTGGAGCCTTGCGCTTTGGCGCATCTTGTCCGTCTCCCTTTGCAGAGAGGAACGTTTCCACTTCACGACGTGACAATGGAGTTGGCTTCTGACCCTTGTGGCTTTGACCAACGAAACCGGTGACACCTGGTGTGTTGCGAATACAGAACCATGTGTCGTCATCCATTTCGCAACGAACGAGCAAGTATCCGGGGAACACTTTCTTCGACACGGTCTGCTTGCGACCCTGCTTGAACTCGACCACGTCTTCCATGGGGATGACGATTTCATAAATGCTGTCGCCCATGTCCATGGACTGGATGCGAGTGTTGAGGTTGAGTTCAACCTTCTTCTCGTAGCCCGACTGCGTGTGCACCACGTACCACTTGCCGGGGCGAGCCCATGCAGGTGTTTCCGTTGGTGTGTCGTCCTCGTCCTCTTCCGAGGCGTCGTCGGTGAGATCGAGCACCACATCGGGCTCGATTGCTTCAATTGTTTCGGGCTCTGTGGCCTCAGTAAAGGTGTCGTCGCTCATTCGTTATTCCTTGTAGAGCCAACCAGATAAAAATCCGAAAACCGCATCGAGGCCGCCAACATATGTGGTGAACACCACAACGGTGACGAGAACGATGATGGAATAACGGCGAACCTCGGGCCACTTTGGCCAGGACACCTTCTTCATTTCATCGTTGACCTCACGCATGTACGTGACTGGTCCGATACGAGGTTCGTCATGACCCTTGGCGCGAGCTTGCGGCTGGGTACGCGTGGGGTTGCCCTGCTCATTGAGGGCTCCCATTCGCTTCATCGCCCGCTTTTGCTCACGGTTGAGGTCTGTTGACATTTCCTTGTTCTCTCTTATTAAAAGTGT
Organism: Ilumatobacteraceae bacterium; assembly: GCA_023254135.1. GTDB lineage: Bacteria > Actinomycetota > Acidimicrobiia > Acidimicrobiales > Ilumatobacteraceae > UBA2093. Next base: position 5,417 of record JALQYL010000077.1, read on the forward strand.
TTTGCAGGGCAGGAGGGATTCGAACCCCCGACCGTCGGTTTTGGAGACCGATGCTCTACCAGCTGAGCTACTACCCTCTACCGACCCACACCGAGGCCTTGCGGCCCCGGCACGCGGAACTCGCTAGCGAGTTTCCTTGTGGTTGGTGTGGCGACGATCGCGTGCGCAGTACTTTTTCATTTCCAAACGCTCGCGGTCATTGATCTTTGACTTCATGGTGATGTAGTTGCGCTCTTTGCACTCTGTGCATTCGAGCGTGATCTTCACACGCTTGTCACTCTTGGCCATGGTGGGCCCCTTCCTTAAAGACTTTCGATCTTCTTACTTGATGATCTTGGTGACGCGACCTGCGCCCACCGTACGGCCACCCTCACGGATAGCAAAACGAAGACCCTCATCCATAGCAATGGGCTTACCAAGCTCAACAGTCATCACAACGTTGTCACCAGGCATCACCATTTCAGTACCAGCAGGCAACTGAACAGTGCCTGTCACGTCTGTTGTACGGAAGAAGAACTGTGGACGGTAGTTGTTGAAGAAAGGCTTGTGACGGCCACCTTCTTCCTTTGTCAACACGTACACCTGACCCTCAAAGTTGGTGTGAGGAGTGATGGAACCAGGAGCACACAGCACCTGACCACGCTCAACATCTTCTTTCTTGGTGCCGCGAAGGAGCGCACCAATGTTGTCACCAGCGTGACCTTCATCAAGAAGCTTGCGGAACATTTCCACACCAGTACACGTGGTCTTTTGGGTGTCACGCAAACCAACGATTTCGATTTCGTCGCCGGTGTGCACCTTGCCCTGTTCGACCTTGCCGGTCACAACAGTGCCACGACCAGTGATGGTGAACACGTCTTCAATCGGCATAAGGAATGGCTTGTCAAGATCGCGCTCTGGTTCTGGAATTGCAGTGTCACAAGCAGTCATCAGTTCCATGACTTTTTCTTGCCATGCAGCATCACCTTCGAGAGCCTTCAACGCAGACACACGAACAACAGGTGCATCATCACCAGGGAACTCATACTCGTTCAACAACTCACGAACTTCCATCTCAACAAGTTCAAGAAGTTCTTCATCTTCGACCATGTCAGACTTATTCAACGCAACAACGATGTACGGAACACCCACCTGACGAGCAAGCAACACATGCTCACGCGTCTGAGGCATAGGACCATCTGTTGCTGCAACCACGAGGATCGCACCATCCATTTGCGCTGCACCAGTAATCATGTTCTTGATATAGTCAGCGTGTCCAGGAGCATCAATGTGTGCATAGTGACGAGAGTCAGTCCAGTATTCTGAGTGTGAAAGTGAAATGG
>JALQYL010000078.1 GCA_023254135.1 Ilumatobacteraceae bacterium
CCCTCATGAATGAGGCCAAGGAGAATGTGCTCGGTGCCGATGTACGAGTGGTTGAGGAGACGCGCCTCTTCTTGGGCGAGTACAACGACCCTGCGGGCTCTGTCTGTAAACCGTTCGAACAATGGGACCACCCCGTTTTTTATAGGCGGATACTTGGCGAAAGTGTATCGGTATAGGGAGTGACTACCCCCGTGTACGCCGTAGCCTGAAACTCGTGACAGCATCACCGTTGCTCGGTTTGCCATCAATGGATTCGGACCGCCAGCGCGTTGAGCAGGCGCTACTGGGGGCTGTTCGCACGCCGGACGCCTATCTCACTGAAATCGCCTCACACCTCATCTCAGCAGGTGGGAAACGCCTGCGACCCGTGTTCACCATTGTCGCCTCACAAGTGGGGAACGATGAGCCGGCTTCAGAAGAAGCCATTGCTGGTGGCATCTCATGTGAACTGGTGCACCTGGGATCCTTGTACCACGACGATGTGATGGATGAGTCCACGCAACGTCGCGGTGTGGAAACGGTGAATGCCAAGTGGGGCAACTTGCAGGCCATTCTTGCGGGCGACTTCTTGTTGGCCAAGGCGTCAGAAATTGCTGCATCACTGGGCACCGAAGTTGCGGCGCTGTTGGCGCGCACCATTGGTCACCTCTGTGCTGGTCAAATCGAAGAACTTCGCCACACGTACAACGTGAACCGCCCGGTGGATGCATATTTGTCGTCCATCGATGGGAAGACAGCCTCTCTGTACGCCACTGCCGCACGTATTGGTGGTTTGGTGGCTGGTCACGAGCGCACTGTGGTGGACGCACTCACCAATTACGGCACTGCGTACGGCATGGTGTTCCAAATTGTGGACGATGTTCTTGATCTCACCGCCACCGATGCACAGTTGGGCAAGCCCGCAGGTCACGACATGGAAGAAGGCGTGTACACGTTGCCCGTGTTGCACACACTTGCCGCTGGTGGCACCGCTGCCACTGAACTGCGCAATGTGCTGGGCAAACCGCTGAGTGAAGTTGAACGTCTGAAAGTTCTCGACATCGTTCGTTCAAATGGCGGCATTGCAACTGCCATTGACGCAGCGAAATCTTTCGTGGCAGATGCAGAACGAGCATGTGATGTGTTGCCAGCTGGACGCACTGTTACCGCAATGCGAGAGGCCACGGCGGCGCTTCTCGACAGCGTTGCGCATTAAGAAGCAATTGTGGCCGCAGCGGCGAGGCCGCTGAGATACGCGCCCTCCACCTTGGGGCCATTGAATGCATCGCCTGCAAGAACCAACGAACCGCTTTCATGCGCCCAACATGGTTCTGGCCATACGCGTTGGGGAGTAGCAAAACGCCACTTCTTGATTTCACGATGCACGACAACTGATCCTTGAAGCCACGGTTGTGCAGCCAGCAAGAGGTCGGCACCCAATTCTTCAAGTGAGCGATCGAAATTATCCAGGCTCCATTGCGGATTCGCGTGGAAAGTAATAGCCGTTGCGCCGCTCACACCTTTGGCCGCATTGTTTCCAATGAATGAGAACACATCGTTTGGATTCTGCAGTCCGCCGGGCGCGGGCACGCTGTGCTGATGACTGGCGAGAGTTACCAATAAACCAACGGTGCGGTCGTAATCAATGCCACGAAGATCGTTGGGCATCTCAACGCCGGCCGAGAAGAGAAGCGAGAACGACTGTGGCAGTGGTGCAGTAAGAATGACCGCTTCAGCCTCGTGTTTCACGCCGTCATCGGTGGTCACAATCCAACCGCTCGGTTGTTGTGCGAGCGAAAACACCAATGACGAAGTGCGCACATCAAGACCTGTTGCGAGGTGTTTTGCAAGTGCAGTCATGCCGTTGGTTCCTACATATCGTGGGTGACCGTCTTCGGTTTCGAAACCACGGCACCATTCGCGCACAACACCGGAGTGCAGCCACTCGTCCACTTGCTTCTGGAACTCTTCGCTTCGGACGGTGAAGAATTGCGCACCATGATCAAAGGTGGCGGTACCTGCACGACGAGTGGCCAATCGACCACCCACTCCGCGACCTTTGTCAAACACGGTGACGTTGTGTCCACGTGAATGCAGTTCGCGTGCAGCGGCAAGACCGGAGAGGCCGGCACCCACAACAATGATGCGCATGTGGTTACACCGCTACCGCTGCGGCATGACCGTGCGGTACGAACACTTTTTCGGCGCGTCGCAAGAAGTCAATGAGAATGCGGTTGAACGTGGATGCATGCTCAATGTGCAATCCGTGCGCTCCACCGCTGATGATGACCAACTCTGCAGTGGGAATCATTGAGGCGATTTCTTCTGCATCACCACGGGGTGTGAGCACGTCTTGATTGCCCACCACCACCATGGTGGGACACGAAATGTTGGCCAACTCGTCGGCCATCACCGTGTCATCGGTGGTGAGGATGGCCTTGATTTGCGACACGAAAGCGTCGGGAGGGTTGAACAATTGCAATGGACCCATCCACCCGAGTGCAGGCAGCAATCGACGGAACGAACGTGGACCAATCATCCACCGCGCGGCCTCTTTGCCCACTGCATTCATTCCGTCTTTCTCTGCAACCTCTGCCCAGGAGTTCAACAACTCCGCGCGCCATTCATGATTACGACACGCAGTGGCCACCAACGTGAGAGAACGCGTGCGATGTGGGTACTTCAACGCAATGATCTGGCTGATGGCGCCACCCATTGACAGGCCCACGATGTGCGCCGATTCAATGTTGGCGGCATCAAGAACTGCAATGGCATCGTCGGCCATTTGTTCAAGGTTGTACGTGCCCTCTGGCTTGTCGCTGCGTCCGGCGCCACGATTATCAAATGCAATGGTCTTGTTGTGCAATGCGAGTGCAGCGCGTTGCAAATTCCACGAGTTCTTTTCTGCGCCCAAGCCCTGCACCAATAGCACGGGTGCGCGCCACGGAAGTCCCGTGATTTCGTAATGGATGCGAGCCCCATCAGCGGCAATGGCGTACGGCATCAGGCCACCTGCTTCTTTGCCGGAATACGTTCAATGCTGGGCCACTCGTACAAATTGCGCACCACTTCGGTGGTGGAGTGTCGCGGAGCAAAGCGCAACAAGTGTGCTGCTTCATTCGATGCGGCAAGGCGCCCGTGCTGAATGAGATCTGCCACGTGATCGGGCATGGGTGCGCCGGCGATGGTGGATGCATTCTTCGCCAACCACCAGGCAGGTCCGAATGATGGAAGTGGCAGACGACGACCAAGTGTTGTGGCGCGCAACATGCTGATGGCGCCATTGGCCACGATGTTGGCGACGCCATCGGCATCACGTTGTGCACCCAACATGAATGCCGTGGCGGCATCGTGGTCTTCCACCACGTTGAAAATGGGATTGCCGAGTCCGTAATACGGAATGGCAGGTAATCGCAGCAAACGCCCGAGTGGGCTGGGTACGTGAGCGCCGAGCACAGGGGCAAGACGCAGTGTGCACACATTGATGCCACGTGACGTACGCAGGTCAACCGCGCGCGTTTCAATGTTTTCGCACATGCGTCCGTACACCGTGTTCGGCGCAATGGGCGTTGACTCAACTGCGATATCGGGTGAGTACGCACCGCGACCATAAATTTCGGTGCCACTTCGAACGACAACGGTCTCCAATGATTCCGTTTGATGGGCGGCATCGAACACGGCTTTGGCAACCTGGTCGGTGCACGATTGTGCATCTGCGGTACCCAAACGTGCATCTGGTTCCCACACGCCCACATGAAGCAGCACATGCGGGTTGAATTCCTGGATCAATGTTGCAATGCGATCGTGCTCATCTGCACGCACGCGCACGAACTGTGAACGAGTGAGCATTCGACGAGGTGGATCAACGTCGAACCCCATGATGTCGCTGGCCCATTCAGAGCGCTCTGCCATGGAAGCAACAAGCGAACCAAGTTCACCACCCATTCCGGTGATGAGAACGCGACGACCTTTCATGTTCTCAACGGTAGTCAGGAAGAGCGCGGAGCTTTATCGAAGGGTGTGCACGTTGAGGATGAGTTCACGTGCCCACGTATCCAACTGACGTCCACCAATGCGCTCGGTGATGATGATGGCCTGCGAAGGGTCATCCACCATGCCGGTCCAACGGATGTAGCCGCCCATGATGCCCAGAATGCGGTCGCCCACTTCTTCGGCATGGATCATGAGCTTCTTGTTGGCGCCCAGAAGGTCGTGCAGTTCCTTGTAAAACATGCGAAGGAATGCATCGGTGTCGTCGGCGCCGCTGAGAGGGCGGTGACGGTAGGGCATGTTGAGTTCTTCGTATGCGTGCAAGTTGTGCGGCGCAGCGATGATGGAAATAACGGAATCGAAATGGTTTTCACGGAGCCAGATGATTTCTTCTTGGCGACGAACTCGGCGGTGGTTTTCGCCGTAGCCACCAGGGCGCTCACAAATTGCGAGGCGATCCTTGATGATCCAAGTGAAGTTGCGGGGGGTGATACCCAAAGCCCATTTTCCACGAAGTTTCGGGGGCATTCGGGTCTCCTTTGCCTTGCCAGGCGGTCAGGGGCGAAAAATCGCCCGTGTGAATTTACCCCAGGTTTCGTAGTGAGAGCCTCTGTTTGCTCCGACGAATTTCACGATTTTCCCCAATATCGCAGGCCAAAGTGTCTCCGCGGGCCACAGACAGCACTCTTTCGATGGTTGCCAGGTCGGGCGGGTAGGGATTTGCCAGCCACAGACGAATCGCCCGGCGCGCCAGCGGGGCAGGGGCGCCAGCCAGGGCCACGGCATCGGTGGGGTCAATGGAGCGAGCCATGTCATCCAACAGGTCGTTGTCAGCGCGCAATACGTCGGCCGTGCGGGCCAGCAGCGGGGTGGGGTCGCGACGGGAAATATCGGCCATGAGTGGCAACAGTTCGGCACGAACCCGATTGCGCAAAAATCGTGGGTCGGCATTCGTGTGGTCGTCCACTGCCACAATTCCCACTGCTGCACACAATGCGTGTGTTTCACTGCGACGCAACGACAGAAGTGGTCGAGTAAAGCCGGGACGCATGGCACCCAACCCTTGAGATGCTGCACCGCGCAGCAAATTGATGAGGAAAGTCTCCGCTTGGTCATCGGCGGTGTGGCCAGTCATCACGTCGGCGGGCATGAGTGCGTAGCGAGCATCGCGAGCACGTGCTTCCACATTCGGCCCATCGTCCAAAGCAATGGTGTGCACCTGTAACGGAATGTTGAGTTCATCAGTGATTGGTCGAATCACATTCACATCATTTGCAGAATCGGAGCGCAAGCCGTGATCCACATGGATGGCATTCACGTTCAATCCGTGAGCATGGGCGAGCAACAACAACGCCATGGAATCTGGACCACCAGACACGGCGCACCACACGGAAGTACCAGGTGCAGGGAATGTGCATCGCGAAAGAAGTTCAGCGAAGAGTGGAGAAGTGGAGCCATCCATGGGTGGTGGCGCCTCGCAAGACGTAGTGGACTACTTCTTCTTCATTTGCTGGCGCTGGCGACGGTTGGGATAGCGGGTTGCGCTCACCTTTGCCACATAACCAACAATGCTTTGCACCACAGCGCCGATACCGGCGATAAGGAGAATGAGGCCGATCCAGTAGTGCCATACATACGCTGCGAACATGTTCATAAGCGTAGCGAGTATGTACGCGTAGGGGCTATTTAGTCCTTGTCGGTGGGAAGGACATCTTCGCCAAAGCAATTGGCAAGACGGGTGAGAAATCCCTCGGGGAGGGCTTCATTTTGGGCCTTGAACCGAATAATTGCCTTCAGTTCGGCGTGAAATTCGTACGCCCCTTGGCAATCCACGCACTCGGTGAGGTGGCTCATGATTTCGGACACGCGCTCATCGGCCAGCTCGGCGTCGAGGTAGGTCTCAAGTTCTTTCAGTGTTTCAGTGCAATCAGCCATAAGGAGGTGGGGGGTTATTCGGTGCCCGAGGATTCAAGCAGGGATTCATCTATGAGCCCACGTTCGCGGGCGTAGTTGTACAACAACTTCTGCATCAGTTTTCTTCCCCGATGCAGGCGAGACATGACGGTTCCGATGGGAGTCTCCAATATTTCGGCAATTTCTTTGTAGGAGAAGCCGTCCACGTCGGACAACAACACGGGTAACAGGAATTGCTCGGGCAATTCCTCAAGCGCGGTCTTCACTTCGTCATCAGTGAACAGACCCATCAATTGATCCTCGGCCGAGATCTGCGATTGGTCCACCGCGCCCATGCGGCGATACAAGAACAGTTCCTCCACCTCATCGAGTTCAGTTTCTTGTGGGCGTCGCTGTTTGGCGTTGTACTTGTTGATGTACGTGTTGGTCATGATGCGAAACAGCCACGCGCGCAAGTTGGTGCCTTCTTGGAACGTGTGAGAGGAACGCCAGCCTTTCAAGAACGTTTCTTGCACCAAGTCTTCGGCATCGGCGTGGTTGCGTGTCATGCGCAGCGCAGAGGAAAACAACTGTGGAGCGTATTGCATTGCATCAGCAATGAATTCCTCTTGCGAACTCATGGAAGAAGAGTAGTGCT
>JALQYL010000079.1 GCA_023254135.1 Ilumatobacteraceae bacterium
GTTGTCGTTGCAAAACTGAAGCAAAGCTCCCCCTCTGTTCCTTCTTCGGTCACGAAGTCGCGAATTCTGAAATTCACCATGAAGGCGCCATCGGGCTTGCCACTCAGTGTGTCCGCATCGGGATCATGCAAGGCCTCGAAAGTCACCAAGACCACGTCCACAAAAGTGAAGATCAAGGGCAAGACCGTCATCAAGAAGACAACAGTTCAAACTGGTTGGTCCGTCTCATTCACGAAGAAGGGCACGTGCCGCATTCGTTTCACAAACAGTGGCAGTCAGGGTTTCTTGCCGCTGGCAGAAACAAAAACGATTTCCGTCAAGTAATTACCAGACGGACCAATTGGTCGAGCTTCTGGTACGTTTCAGCCGCCATGACATCCACATTCGACTTCGCAGGAAAAATCGCCGTTGTTGCAGGAGGCACGGGTGGGCTCGGATCTGCCTTGCGCAACGAGCTCGCGGCAAGAGGTAGCACGGTTACCACTATTTCGCGCGGCAACGTCTCTGATTCGTCGCACATCACCGCCGATCTTCGCGATCCTCAGGCCGCACGGTCCTCACTTGAAGAGGTTGTCCACCGTCATGGGTCGCTCGACATCGTTATCAATGCGATCGGCGTCGTAGCGTTCGGGCCGGTTCAATCAATCTCCACGGACACTATTGAGGAACTCTTCCTCACCAACACATTTAGCCACATATTTCTCATGCAAGCGGCAATTGAACATGTGGCCAAAGGCTCGGTACTAGTGGGAATCTCAGGTGTGATTGCCGAACAAAACCTTCCGAACATGTCCGTCTACGGCGCATCGAAGGCAGCGGTTCGGTCATTCAACGAGGGTTTTGCCCGTGAAGCTCGCCGGTCGGGTGTCAGAGTCATCGATGCACGCCCTCCACACACCGAGACCGGCCTGGCATCTCGAGCCATCGAGGGAACAGCACCGAATTTTCCCACAGGACTTGACCCAGTGAATGTGGCGCGACGCATCATCGATGCCGTTGCGAACGGAGAAACCGACCTCCCCACCGCCGCCTTCACGGCGTGATTAGTTGTCACTGAATTCAAGGGCTTGCCGCAGATTCTCCCCGTCAACGAAAACACTCAACCACAATGGTCGCTCCTCGTGGGCATTCACGACATCGGTGGTGGCAAACACGAGGGTTCCGGCATCGGCCACCTCCATCAGGAATCCCCGATGCAATTCATAATCGAAGACGATTGCGAATGTTGCACTCACTGGGCTGGTCAGTTGCACTCCAACGATGACAATGTCGCCCTCGCGTATTGCCACTGTTCGGACATCTCCGATTCCCTCGATGGCGTGCACTCGCGCCAAATCTGCCACGGCTGGTGACTGGGAGACATCGATTGTCACCGTGGGAAGCCACTCTTCATTCGCGCTGAGTGAATGCCCAACTTCTTGCGCCAGGAATAGTTCGACGGATTCTGAATTCATCCACGGCCACATTCGGGCGATCTAGGCACGACGAATGAATGTCTGCACCACTGCCGCGTTGTATGCGCGGTTCATCTCATCGATGTTCCAATCGTCAACGCGTAGGTCCATTGCGCTGCGAAGGTTCAGGTAACCCAGGAACCAAATTGCGATGGTGCTCACATCAAATTCCTGAGAAATCCATCCCTTTTCTTGGGGGGACTTCATGAGTTCTGCGAATGCGTCGGCGTATTGCAGATTCATGTCTGCAATCTTCGATGCAAGTGATGGTCTCGCCTGAGCACTACCGATCACCGAGATGCGTGTGCGCCGACGATGGGCGGCTTCAGCAGTGTTCTGGAGATTCAGGAAATTCTCGATAACCGAAGCGAATTCGTCCGCATTGGTGCATGCCTGAATGGCTTCTGAAAAGTACGAGAACGGATGAAGAGCCGTACGCAAATACATCTCGGCGTATGCACTGTCGAGCAAACCTTCACGATTACCGAAGTACTTGTAGATGGTGGCCAGCGCAATACCGGTCTCTTCCACCAAATCACGAATACGAAGCGACACTTCTCCGCGCTCTTCAACGACCTTGATTGTTTGGTCGATCAACTGTTGAACGACTGCTGGACGCGACATTTGGTCCATTGTAAGCGGACGACCGGACATCACTTAATACGGAAGCGTGTACGTGTTCTCGAATTCGTCCTGCGTCACCGTTGCAAGATGATCGGATGTATCAACCACGAGTTCTTCGTCAAGAATCCGAGTGCGGTAACTCCAACCTTGCGGCAATGCAAGACGGTCTTGCAAAGTGAGAAGTGACTCTTCTGTGATGGAGTCGTCCACTCCGATGCATCGTGCCTGCATGACGAATGCGCGACCTTCCGGATCCACAAGTTCGTAGACCAGTTTTCCTGCATCCCAGAAGAACACCGCACCGCGATTCACGTTTTGAATCGTGTACGGCCCGCGCGGCTTGTCGCCACCCAGCGGAACTGTCGCGATACGACGCATCAAAAGACCATTGAATTCGCGCAACGTTGGTTCAGCGGTGGCCACTTTCGTGCCAAGGCCGTCAAGCACCCAGAATCGAGGTCCGTTCAGTTTGATGAACACCGCCTCCAATTCTTTGGCCAGATCATCCTCGCGAAGTGTCTCCCACAATTCCTGTGGGCAATCGTTGAGCATCTGAGTTCCCCATACATCTGCTTCCAGACCTGTGTCGCGAAGATATGCGGCCAATATTTCGCCGTATCTCACTCCACGCATGTTGTCGATGAGTCGTTGCTGTGTCATGAGGAAGTTCCTTTACTGCTGATCATCACGTCGGCGGCGAAGCACTGCCGGCAAGAAGAGTGCACCGAAGATCGCCAGTGCGATGGCAGACGAAATAGCCAGCACGTTGATTCGTGACGACTTGGTTTCACCGCCCACCACCAGGCCAACTGCAATTGTCTGTTCTTTTCCTGCACCATTCGTACCCTTCATCACCAATCGGTGCTTTCCGGATTCGATGAGTGCCGGAAGTGAGAACGCCTTCGAGAGATTGCCCGAAGAGTCGACTTTTGCTCGACCAAGCAATGTGGGTGTGGAGAACATCCAGACATCCACATCGGACTCGGCCGCAAACCCATCGACCGAAACTCGCACCGAGCCACCATTGTCAATGCGAAGGTTTCCATCGGAATCAAGTGGCGCAATTGACCCATCATCGTTGAGCGAAGTGAGATGAACGGTTGTTTCGCCTGCGGTGACAACAAGTTGATTGTTCTCACGTGACACCGTTGCGTCTTCCGTGGTTCCGTCAACAACAACCTTCGATGTTCCAGTATCGACTGCAGGTGGTTGTGGGGCAACGGGAGCTGCGGTTGTTGTGGTGGTGCTCGATGTGGATGTAGATGAAGGTGCTGTGGTGGTCTTCGTTTGCTTCGAAAGCCCGTTCGCCACCGTGCTCACAGGCACCACCGTGGAGGCAATTGTTGCCACCGAAGCCTGACCAATTGCCACGGTGGTGGGTGCCGCCGTCGCCGGAGGCACGGTGGTTGTTGTGGTCGTTGTCGTCGTGGTGGTGGTTGTTGTAGTGGTCGTTGTCGTCGTGGTTGTCGTAGTGGTTGTGGTGGTGGTTGTCGGAGAGGAAGCCGCCAATGATGCAACGCTTGCCGCATTCAACGCCACGTTGTACACGGCCACATCGTCGAGAATTCCGTTGAAGTATTCACTGCAACAGGTACGTCCGATGGCGAAATTGGTGGCGGCTGCATTGTGACTGTTGGCAGCGGGCGTGTCGCTGGCGATGAGTGATCCGTTCAAATACAGCTTGCGTGTGGTGCCGTCGTATGAGGCAACCACGTGATACCAGGTGTTGGCCGACAGTGGAGCGTTGGAGTAGATGTCACGGTCCCACCAGTAGTTGTAGAAGCCACCACTTCCACCAGCCATGCGCAATGCATTCGTTTGATTGGTGGAGCCATAATTTCCCCACCCGATAAATCCGGTTCCGGCAACTTGTGCCGGCCTGAACCAGACCGAAATTGTGTAGTCGCTGTTTCCAACGGGCAAGTTGGGAATGGAACCGGATGCGGCATACAACATTTGCGCACTGCCATTGAGCAACAGACCGCCACCAAATTTTCCGTTGGCTGTGTATTGCGCTCCGTTGTTGTTGGTGAGTGGAGTTCCACCGGTGGAGCTTTGACCAAGCGCAGATGCATCATCGAAGTTCCAGTAGCCCACGAGACCAGTTGTCACATCAACGGCCGGTGTCGCCGAAGCAGTGGTGGCACCAAGAAAGAATGCAACGGCGAGTAGAGCAAAGGCAGGAAACAATCGACGAACTGTTGTTGCAGATGAAGACAGTGTGGTGGCCATGCCAGAACGATAACAGTCAAAGACTTTTAGACCAATGGTTCTACACAAAGAAATTTCGCCGAATAGAGCCCATTTGACTTGAGAGATTGTTGGTGGAGCGCAACATCTAGATTTGCCCCATGTTTCTTGAGATCGACCGCAGCGATATTCGTCAACGACGCATGTCCACTGACGCAGCACCCAGTCCAGGCGCGGGTGACATCACCTTCAAGCTTGAAGAGTTTGCGTTGACATCGAACAACATCTCGTACGCACTCAGCGGTGATTTCCTCGACTATTGGGGCTTCTTCCCCACGGAGCCGGGTTGGGGTCGTCTGCCCGCCATGGGCTTCGGCACGGTGGTTGACAGCCAAAACCCAGCGATTCCTGTGGGCGGCCGTTACTTCGGTTTCTTTCCGGTCGGCGACTTTCACACCATCAAGGCGGAGGCAACAAGCAGCGGATTGCTCGATGTCGGCGCGCACCGAGAGAAGCATGCGATGGCATATCGCGGGTTCGACAAAGTGTCCGACACGCCGAGTGCGGATGACCATGCCTACTTGTTGCTGCGCGGCCTTCTCTTCACATCCTTTCTTGCCGAAGATTTCCTCTTTGACAACGGAATGTTTGGCGCGGGACAGATTGTTGTCACCAGTGCATCGAGCAAAACATCGATTGCACTCGCACATCGCATTCGCGCACGGGGCAACACACATTGCATCGGCCTCACTTCTGCGAACAACATCGACTTCGTCAACACAGTGAACCTCTACGACGAGGTGTGCTCGTATGACGACATTGAAACTCTCGCCGAATGGGCTCCCACCATCGTGGTTGACATGGCGGGAAACCGAAAAGTACTTGCTCGCATTCACGAACATTTCGGCGAATCCTTGCAGTACTCGTGCTCCATTGGCGGAACACACTGGGAAGAGTCACGTGTGCAAGTAGACATTCCTGGGCCGAAGCCAACGTTCTTCTTCGCTCCATCCCAAATTGCCAAGCGCGGCAAGGATTGGGGCAAGGAAGTTCTCAACGAGCGCATCAACAATGCACTCGAGCGATTCATTGCGGATTCGCATCGTTGGTTACAGGTGCAAGTGGGCAGTGGTCCCGATGCAGTTCTTGCGGTCTACGACCAACTCACGTCTGGTCGGGTGAAGCCGGAGACCGGCCACATTTTGTCGCTCTAGTGCGGAGGTACGACTACTTGGTGCCGAGTGCGCGCAGGAAGTCGTGTGGAATCACGATGTCATCAATGTTCAACTCATTGATGTTCGACTTGCCCATACCCAACAGGGCTGAGTCGATGCCACCACGCAACAGATCAAGAACGTTTTCAACGCCGGGCTGACCGTTTGCCGCAAGTCCCCACAGGTACGCGCGACCAATCATTACCGCGCGTGCACCGAGTGCAAGTGCCTTCACAACATCGCTACCGCGACGCACGCCACCGTCGAGAACGACTTCGATCTTGTCGCCCACCGCATCTGCGATTGCTGGAAGACAACGAATGGGTGCGGGTGTGCCGTCGAGGTTGTTGCCACCATGGTTCGACACGCTCAATGCAGTTGCACCGAGATCGACGATGCGCTTGGCATCATCCACACGACAGACACCCTTCACCATGAATGGACCGCCCCATTGCTCACGCAACCATGCAAGGTCTTCCCAGGTGGGGAGAGGTGTTTGCATCCATTCGTAATAGGCACCAAAGAAAGTGGGCGCCTTCTCCCCTGGCTTTGCTGTAACCCCATCCCGGAACTGCTCCGTCGAGCAGCGCCAGGTCCGAATACGGCCCGACGGTCGTTACCCGTTTCATTCCATCCTAGCCGCCACACCGAGAGGTGATGGGCGGCATTTTCATTTCTGGAGAACCCAAATGAGTAAGCAACTCCGTGAACTGCAGGCTCGCAAAGCTGGCCTCATCAAGGAAGCCCGTGCCCTGACTGACCGTGCCGCGGCCGAAAGCCGCGACATGAATGACGAGGAGACTTCGGCTTTTGACGCGCTGAAGACCCGTATTGAGGCAACTTCTGCGGCCATTGACCGCGAGTCGGCCCTGATTGCCGAGGAGGCGCAAATGGCCATGACGGTCGATGCGTCGGCTGGCAACTACATCACCGTCACCGACAACCGCGAAGCCGACCCAAAACACGGGTTCAAGACCGTGGGTGAATTCATGCAGGCTGTTTTCCAGGCAGAAAAGCCC
>JALQYL010000007.1 GCA_023254135.1 Ilumatobacteraceae bacterium
GACAAGTCGCGACGCGATGTGGTGCGCTTGCCAGCTTCTGCAACGGCCTTGTCGGCCTCGTCGCCTTCTTTCGTTAGCGGGAGGTCGTGCCCCGCGTCGTCGGGGCTCCAGCTTTTCCCTCGCCGTCATCTCCTTCGACACGACCAAACACGTCTTGCCAAATTTCGGTGATGATTTCTTCGGCGGTGCGCACGCTGCCTTCGCGCACGCGCACGCGACCCGACAATGCAACAAGTGCTGCATCAATGCCCACACTGGGATTGTCAATGGTTGCGCCGCGCAGTTCTGCGAGTGAGTGAGCCACCTTGGCAAAGTCAACTGCACCGCGCACCGAAGAACCCACGCGCAAATCAGAATGTGAACGCGTATGACGCACCACGCTGACTGCCTTGCTGAGCCAGTCGGCCCCAATGTGTGCGCCTTCAGTGTTGCGACGAACAATTGCTTCTTCGTCCTCTGCCGATTGATACGACATGGCAACGCGACACACGCGGTCGTATACGGCACCAGAAATACGTGCCGTACCAACTGCGTCGAAGGGGTTCATTGCGGCCACCAAGCGGAAGCCAGGCGCCGCAGCAATGCGACCAAGGCGTGGCACATTGAGTTCGCCTTCACTCATCACAGTGATGAGAACGTTGAGTGTTTCCTCAGGAATTCGGTTGATTTCTTCCACGTACAGCAATGAACCGTCTCGCATCGCCGTGACCAGGGGGCCATCAACGAATACCGAAGGGTCGTAGCCATCGTTCAACACGCGTGCAGGGTCGAAGTGCCCCACCAAACGAGCGGGCGTCAGTTCGGCGTTGCCTTCTACGAATTCAAAGCCGATGCCCAAACCCTGTGCAACGGCGCGCAACAACGTTGACTTACCGGTACCAGGAGGTCCTTCCAGCAATACGTGACGGTCCGCTGCGAGGGCAGCAAGCACCAACTCCACTTCGCGTGTGCGTCCGACAACCTGGCCAGACAGTGTTTTTTGCAGAGCGTTTGTCATTAACTATTAATCGTTAACGATGATGCCGCGGATGTTCTCGCCATCACGCATGGCACGGTAGCCCTCGTTGATGTCATCCAACTTGTAGCGCTTGGTGATGAGCTCGTCGAGCTTCAGCTTGCCGGCACGATACAAATCGAGCAATGCAGGAATGTCTGCGCGTGGGTTGAGGCTGCCGAAGATGGTGCCCTTTACTTCCTTGTTCCACATGGCCAACTGGAAGAGGTTGATGTCTGCAGTTGTTTCGTGCATGGGAGAAATTGCAGTGACCACACATGTGCCGCCCTTGCCGGTGAGAGACATTGCCTCACCCATCATGTCGCCGTGCAACACGCCAGGGGTCATGATGACACGGTCGGCCATTTCGCCCCACGTCATTTCATTCACTGCCATCATCGCTTCGGACATTGATGCGAATGTGTGTGTTGCACCGAATTCCATTGCCTTCTCACGCTTGAACTCGACTGGATCAATGGCGATCACGCGCTTGGCACCTGCCATGCGAGCACCCTGAACAGCGTTGATGCCAATGCCGCCGATGCCCACCACAACCACGGTGTCGCCGGGCTGTGTGTCGGCGCGCTTGGTGGCTGAACCGAAACCAGTGGCAACACCACACGACACCAATGCAACAACGTCAAGCGGAAGATCTTGTTCCACCTTGATCACCGATGCTTCTGCAACGGTGGAGTACTCGCTGAATGTGCCCAACTTGGCCATCAGTGTGACGCGACCGCCATCACTGAGGAAGTGACGGTGAGTTCCGTCGGTGATCATTCCGCCCATGAGAGTGCCGGCACCCATGTTGCACAGGTTTTGACGACCGGTGCTGCAGTAGCGACAACGTCCACACGATGGCACGAAACTGGCGGAGACGTGATCGCCCACCTTCACCGAGGTGACGTTGGCACCCACTTCCACGATGACGCCTGCGCCCTCGTGACCACCGATGAATGGGAAGAAGTCGCCGACACCCATCATTTCGAGCAGTTCCTTTGGCGGAACCATGTCGCCCGTCACGAAGTGCTCGTCGGAGTGGCACATACCGGCCACTTTCCAATGAACGGTGACTTCGTTGGCCTTTGGTGGATCAACTTGGATCTCTTCAACGCTCCATGGTTGATCGAGTCCTCGCAGAACGGCTGCACGTGACTTCATGGTTTCCCCCTTGATTGGAATCGGTTGCTCTCAACCGACGATTGATTAGTAGACGAGCACTCCGCGGATGTTCTTGCCATCACGCATGTCCTGGTATCCGTCATTGATTTGATCGAGTGTGTAGGTCTTGGTGATGAGACCATCAAGGTCGAGCTGACCTTCACGCCACATGCTGAGCAACTTTGGAATGTCGGCACGTGGGTTACCCGAACCGAACAACGAACCGACAACTTGCTTCTCCATGAGTGTGAGATCGAGAAGGCTCATTGCTGCACCACCCATTTCAAGTGCGGGGTGAATGTTGGTGACAACGACACGACCGCGCTTTGCAGCAAGTGCCATGGCCTGACCCATGAGTTGACCATCGCCCACACCCATGGTCATGATGACCTTGTTGGCCATGGTGCCCCACGTGATGTCTTGCAACAACGGCAATGCTTCTTCCATGGAGGCTGCAGTATGAGTTGCGCCGAATTCCATTGCCTTCTCGCGCTTGAACTCAACAGGGTCGACGGCGACAATGCGCTTCGCACCAGCAAGACGTGCACCTTGAATGGCGTTCGAGCCAATTCCGCCTGCACCAACCACGACAACGGTGTCGCCAGGGGCAACATCTGCTGCGTACACGGCTGAACCCCAACCGGTGACAACGCCGCAACCCAACAAACAAGCCTTCTCAAGTGGAACATCTTTTTCCACCTTGATGCACGAGGCTTCGTTCACCACGGTGTGATGCGCGAATGTGCCGAGCATGCACATGAGGCCAACATCTTTGCCCTGTGCATGGTGACGTGATGTGCCATCGGTGATTTGCATGCCGAGACCCATGGCGGCGCCCAGGTCGCACAAGTTCTGGTGACCGGTGGAACAGCTGGGGCAACGACCGCATGAGGGAATGAAACCGAAGATCACGTGGTCACCTGGTTCCAACCAGCTGACGCCCTCTCCCACTTTTTCTACGATGCCAGCGCCTTCGTGGCCGCCAATGATGGGCAATGCGAACGGAAGGTCGCCTGTGGTGAGGTGCTCATCGGAGTGGCACATGCCTGATGCCACCAATTTCACGAGAACTTCGCCCGCCTTGGGGTCGTCAAGCTCAATTTCCTCAACGCTCCACGGTGCGTTGACTTCCCAGAGAACTGCTGCCTTGGTCTTCATTGGATCCCCCTCATTTGGCCGGTTGGTGCCCGGCGGGTGTCCCCTGACATTACCCCTAGCCCCTCAACATTCTCTAGTGGGTGCTCGGGAAGGTACTCTCGTATCCATGGATCAGGAGAACACCCTCACAGTCGCAGCCGACCAGGCCGAAGTCACCGAAGCAGTCGTCGCCGAAGAACTCCTCGTCGAGGAAATCTCCATCGACGGCATGTGCGGCGTTTACTGAGCACACCTGCTCACTTGCACGCCCTATGACACTCACACTCGAGTCGGCGTGCGAAATGCACCCCCAAGTTGCCTTGCGGCCCGAGCCGTTCGGTGCGTTGGCCTACCACTACGGAAATCGTCGGTTGGTCTTCCTGCGTCACCCCGACATCGTGCGCGTCGTACGCAATCTTCATCAATACCCCAGCCTCCAAAACGCATTGGAAGGCGAACAGATTGATGCCGCCCGTTGGCCTTCATTCGTGAAAGCCATTTCCTCTCTCACCACGTCGGAGATCATTCGTGTCCGCTAAAAGTCTCGTCGACCAAATGAAGGGTGGCCTCGACGCCCCCATCTGTCTCACGTGGGAACTCACCTACGCCTGCAACCTTGAATGCGTGCACTGCCTCTCCAGCAGCGGCCAACGCGACGAGCGCGAGCTCAACACTGCACAAGCTAAAGCCGTGCTCGATGAGTTGCGCGACCTGCAGGTGTTCTACATCAACATTGGTGGCGGTGAACCCATGGTGCGCCGTGACTTCTTTGAGATCATCGAGCACTCAGTGAGCAATGGCATCGGCGTGAAGTTCTCCACCAACGGTGCATTCATCGACGAAAAGAACGCGAAGCGTTTGGCCGCCATGGATTACCTCGACATTCAAATCAGTCTCGATGGCTCCACTGCGGACGTCAACGATGCTGTGCGCGGTGACGGTTCGTACGCAACAGCCCTTCGCGCAATGGACAACTTGAAAGCCGCAGGGTTTGGTCCCTTCAAGATCTCGGTTGTTGTCACACGCCACAACGTGGACCAACTTGACGAGTTCAAGGCGCTTGCCGATTCATACGGTGCGCAGTTGCGCATCACACGTTTGCGCCCTGCTGGTCGCGGTGCCGACACATGGAATGAACTGCACCCCACCAACGCACAGCAGCGACAGATCTACAACTGGTTGCTGAAGCACGGCGAAAACGTTCTTACCGGTGACTCGTTCTTCCATCTCAATGCATTGGGAGAAGAACAACTTCCGGGTCTCAACATGTGCGGTGCAGGTCGCGTGGTGTGTCTCATCGACCCCATTGGCGATGTGTATGCATGTCCATTCGTGATTCACGATGAGTTCATGGCTGGCAACGTGTTGAACGAAGGTGGATTCACCAAGGTGTGGCGCGAGAGCGACTTGTTCACTGAATTGCGCGAACCACAAAGTGCTGGCGCGTGTGCATCGTGCGGCGCCTTCGACGCATGCCAAGGTGGTTGCATGGCCGCAAAGTTCTTCACCGGGCTGCCTCTTGATGGACCTGATCCCGAGTGTGTGGGCGGAGACGGCGAAGTGCTGTTGGCATCGGTGCCCGTGGCCCTGAATCCTCGTCCATCGCAGGACCATTCGAAGCCAAAGCGGGAGAAGGTACGCGCGTGAGCGGCATCGTTCTTGCCTGTGCAATCGTTGCCTCCTATTTCTTTGGCACATTGCCCAGCGCCATCATCGTTGCGCGAAGCAAGGGCGTGGATATCACCTCGTTCGGAAGCGGCAATCCCGGAGCCAGCAATGTGGGTCGTGCATTGGGCTTCAAGTACTTCATCGTGGTGTTCGTCATCGACGTTGCCAAGGGAGCCATTCCCACTTTGTTGTTGTTGAATCACCGTCCCGCCGCCTACCTGTGCGGTGCTGCGGCAATCGTGGGCCATATCTTCCCCATCACGCGCAAACTCAAGGGCGGCAAGGGCGTCGCAACTGGTGCAGGCGTGTTGTTGCCACTGTTCCCCATCGTGATGATCATTTGCCTGGCCACCTGGCTTGCCGTCATGAAGATCACCAAGAAAGCTGGTCTGGCATCCGTGCTGGCTGTTCCGTTGGCCATTGTTTTGGTCATCATGCTTGGCCACCACGAAACGTGGGAAGTGTTTGCTTTCGTGGGCATCGCTGCTCTCATTGAGATTCGCCACATCGGCAACATCAAGCGAATGATCTCGGGCAACGAGAACACGCTCGAAGTCAAGAAGTAGTCGCCACCAGCCATGGGCGCTGTGACATCCCCCGACATCGAACACTCGTCTCCCATCGTTGTTCTGGCCTTGGGTTCTTGGGAACAACACGGACCACACCTGCCGCTCGATACCGACACCGTCATTATCGACACCGTGGTGCAAACAGCGCTCATGCTGCTGAACGATCACCAGTCAGAATTCCTGGTTGCGCCCACCATCAGCATTACGGCTAGCGACGAGCACGCAGGTTTTGCCGGCACTCTCAGCACCGGAACATCAGCGTTGAAGGATTCGGTGGTTGCCATTTGTCGTTCCGCATCTTGGGCACAAGGTGTGTGCATTGTGAACGGTCACGGCGGCAACATTGATGCGTTGAATGAGATTGTGTCCGCACTGAACCACGAAGGCATTGCGCACACGGTGTGGTCGTTGCCCGGATACACCGGCGGTGACATGCACGCGGGGAAAACAGAAACCTCCATCATGATGCACATTGCTCCTCACGCAGTGCGTGTGGATCGCATTGTTGATGGCAATACCGATGACTGGACTGCATTGATGCCGGCCATGCGTGAAGGTGGAATTGCTGCAGTGTCGCCGACGGGCGTATTGGGCAGTGCACGTGAAGCCAGTGCCGAACATGGTGCGCGTGTTCTTGACTTCTATGCGCGTCATCTTGCACAACATTTCACCGATGCAATGTCCCGATGGAAGACTGACGCTCGATGACGAACGAATTCATTGCCGATCAACAATGGTTTCGTTCTGCGAACGGCTTGTCTCTCCTTGCTGGTTCTCCACTCACATCGTTCACCGTGAGCGAAGCAGGTGCACGAGTTCTTGATGCAATCGAGAACGGAGCGCCATTACCCGGCAATCACGTATCGCTCACGTCTCGTCTCTTGGCCACGGGCGCCATTCACCCTCTGCCGAATCAGTCAGTGTCACCCAGTGATATCTCCGTGGTGATTCCTGCACTCGTGCACAATGAGAACGAACGTGAACGCCTGCAATCATTGGTGAATCAACTTTCGAACATGACCGTGATCGTGGTGGATGATGCGTCACCGCAACCAATCTCGCTGAATGGCGCCACGGTGATTCGCAGAGATTCAAACGGTGGTCCGGGCGCAGCGCGAAACAGCGGGGTGCGCGAAGTGTCCACTCCCTATGTGGCATTTGTCGATGCCGACATAGTGGTCACCAGTGAGTCGCTACGGATGCTTGCATCTGTGTTGCTCACCGACAATGTGGTTCTTGTTGCACCACGTGTCGCCACAGAAAACAACAAGACATTCCTTGGTGAATATGAATCACTGCGATCTCCCCTCGACCTGGGCACATCGCCCGCCGTTGTTCGCCCACTTTCTCGCGTGTCCTATGTGCCTGCAGCTGTCCTTGTGGGGCGAACTCAACAATTGATTGATGCGTTCGATGAGTCCATGCGTCTGGGCGAGGACGTGGACATGGTGTGGCGCATTGCAGAATCCGGGGGCATGGTGCGCTACGTACCAAGCGTGGAGTGCCACCACGAACCGCGGGCTACATGGCGCGCACTTTTGAAGCAGCGGTTCGGATACGGATCCAGTGCGGCGACCCTTGACAAGAGACACCCATTTGCGGCATCGCCATTCCGCTCACACGGGGTCTTGGTGCTTCCTGCGCTGGCATTGCTGTCGGGCTACATCTATTTCGCTCTTCTGCTGGCCATACCCACCTACGTCTATTTCGCCATCACACTTCGAAGCACAAAATTGTCGGTACGTATGCGTGCCCGCATTACCTGGATTGGTTTCACGGCCACCGTTCGTCTGCTGGCAGCTGCAATTCGTCGAGTTTGGTGGCCGGTGATTGCAATCGCCATGGCGCTGTTCCAACCTGCACTCTTTCTCATGCTCTTTTCTGTACTGGCGGCGCCTGCTTACGGAATCGTTCGGGCAAAACCCAAGTATCCGGGCGAGTACTTTCTTATGCGCATCCTCGACGATTGCGCATACGGCCTCGGAGTCTGGGCCGGCGCAATCCGCACGAGAAATTTTCGGTGTCTGCTGCCGGTCATCACTTTTCGGCGCACGTCACGCGCGAAGTGAAGAAAAAACCGTTTTCCGCCGACTACGGTCACGGGGGTGACAATTCGCCTTGCCGTTCATGAAGCACAGTGGCTTCAACATGTTCAGGGCGTTGCGCGTTCCATGCCTGGACTTGTTCCAGTCGTGAAGGGCAACGGCTACGGATTTCGTCGATGGAATCTCATGCCGCTTGCTGGTCAGTTGGCCACCGAGGTGGCAGTCGGAACCGTTTTTGAGGTGCGTGATGTTCCGTCAACAGTGACGCCCATTGTTCTCACACCCACACTGACACCGCCACCAAAGAACATGCCGTTGAACACGGTGCTCACCGTTGCGGGTCGTCATCACGTCGTTGCTCTCACCACCGCTGGCTGGCACGGCGACGTGATCGTGAAGTTGCAGTCGTCAACGCACCGTTTCGGAGTGGTGCCCACGGATCTTGAGCCGCTGCTCTCCGATATTGCCGATGCACAATTCACCATTCGCGGATTCGCCATTCATCCTGCAATTGAAGGTGACGAAGCTTCCCACCTGAAAGACATCACCAATTGGCTCGACCTCATCGATCCATCACTTCCCGTCTACGTGAGTCACCTTTCAACCGACGCATACGCCAAGTTGCGTTCTGATTTTCCTACGCGTGACTTTCGCATTCGATTGGGGACAACGTTGTGGCACGGCAACAAATCAATGATGCAATTGAGTGCCGACATTGTTGACCATCACCCAATAGAAACGGGCTCAAAAGCCGGTTACAAGCAAGTGAAAGTGGATGGCCCTGGCGAAATTGTTCTCGTTGGTTGTGGAACCGCGCACGGTGTCACTGTGCTTCCGGATGGTCGCAGTCCCTTTCATTACAAGCGTCAACGATTGAACTTGTTGGAAGCTCCGCACATGCACACATCAATGTTGTTCTTGTCTCGTGGTCGACCAATTCCAAGCATTGGGGAATGGATCGATGTGCAACAACCGCTGACGCGTGTGCAAGTGGATCTACTGCAGTGGGTGAAGTGAAGTACGTCTAGCGCGACAACGCTGCGCTGCGATTGAGCCCACGCCAACCGACTGCCGCGGCTCCGATGAGCGGACCTTCATCGGCGAGGCGTGCCGGCACGATACGCGCCTTTCGCGAGAATTCGAGCCCGCACAATTCGTCGAGGGTTCGTTGCGCCGAGTTGAAGAATGTGGCTCCAAATCCGAGAGCAACGCTTCCGCCCACACACACCAATTTCAAATCAAGCAAGTTGCAGACGGATGCAACACCACGCCCAACGAGACGACCAGTGCGCACCATGATTTCGTACGTGGGTTGTGTGGGAGGTCGACCCGTAATGGCCTCGATGGCAGGGCCCGACGCTTCGGCTTCCAGGCAACCTCGTCCGCCACACGTGCAACGGCGCCCGTTTGGTTCCACGATGACGTGCCCCACATGGCCAGCGTTGCCGCTTTCACCATCGAGCAATTGACCGTTCAGCACAATGCCGCCGCCCACTCCGGTGGACACCACCATCGCCATGAAGTTGTCCACTCCCTTGGCAGCGCCCAACCAACCCTCGGCCAGAGCCAGTGCCTTTGCGTCTCCGTCGCCGAATACGGGCAATCCAGTGTCGTGCGACAATCGGTCGCGCAACGGGAAATCACGCCACTGTGCAATGTTGAGAGGCGACACGGATTCAACGTTCCAGGTGATGGGGCCAGCACAACCCACGCCCACCACCGTGGGGCTTGAACCGTGGTGCTGCACGGCACGCACCATTTGCTGTTGCACGGCATCTGCCAGGTCTGCATAGAGCTCGTCGGCCGAATCACGATGGTCGACCAGAACATTGATGCGGTCAATGAGTTCACCGGCGCGCGTCACAAGACCAACGGAGAACTTCGTTCCTCCGATGTCGATTGCCAGGGCCAGTTCCATAGGGGTCTAGTTTCGCAATTACGTCTCAGAAAATGCGTGCTTTCCCTAAGAATTTTCGGTCTGGAAACAATTCCGTACGATGAACCAATGGCCACTGACTGGGACACGTTGCGCGCAGAAGAGTCCCAGAAGCCTTATTTTCAGGCACTCCAGCAGTTCGTGCGCGAGGAACGTGCTCGATACCACGTGTATCCGCCCGAGCAACTCACGTTTGCGGCACTCGACAACTGCCCGCTCGCGGCAACACGTGTGGTGATTCTCGGACAAGATCCGTACCACGGTCCGGGACAAGCACATGGTCTCTGCTTCTCTGTTCTCGATGGCACAATCACGCCACCATCGTTGCGCAACATTCTGAAAGAACTTCGCGATGACCTGGGAATAACGATTCCACAGAACGGCAATCTCTTGAAATGGGCACAACAAGGCGTGTTGTTGTTGAACACGACACTCACGGTGCGCGCCGGTGAAGCCGCCAGCCACGTTGGTCATGGATGGGAAACATTTACCGACGAAGTGATTCGTACCGTGCAGGAGAAAGAGGAGCGATGCGTCTTCATCCTGTGGGGGGCGAACGCCCGCAAGAAGAAAACTCTCATTACCCGTACGCACCATGTGATCATCGAGTCGGCACATCCATCGCCACTGTCGGCGCGACACGGCTTCTTCGGTAGTCGGCCGTTTTCCCGAGCAAACACGGCGCTTTCGGCCGCCGGATTGCCTGAGATTGACTGGTCGTTGTCGAACAGTTAGGCGATACCCAACATGGGCACCTGTTGGGTGATGCAATGAATGCCGCCACCGCCAATTGCAAGAATGCGGCCCACGTTCAGTGGCACCATTTCGCGACCAGGAAAGTACTCACCGATGAGTTGCACCATGTCGTCGTCGGCTGGATGGCCACACACCGGAATGAGAACAAAATCATTTCCCACATAGAAATTGAGATACGGAACCACGGCGCGACCATTCGGCGTGTCAACAAATGGCAACACCGGAATCACATCAACTTCAAGTGGTCGACCGTTTGCAGCGATTGAACGACGTGCGACATCTTCATTTGCATTCATGCGAGCAAAGTCTTCTTCGGATGTATCTTCACAACCCTGCAACAACACATGACCCGGACGCGTGAATGCCGCAACATTGTCTACGTGGCCGTCGGTGTCGTCATCGAGTGCAAGGCCATACGGCAGCCACACCACATGAGACGCACCAAGAGTTTCAAACAACGTGCGCTCAATCTGTTGAGGCGACATGCTGGGGTTGCGATTGGGATGAAGCAAACACTGTTCGGTGGTGATGAGTGTTCCTGTTCCATCAACATTGATGGAACCACCTTCCAGCACCACCGGAATGCTTTCCACGGGGTCGTCCAGGTGTGCTGCCACTGCACGTGCGAGTTCGGCATCCTTGTTGAACGGCGTGAACTTCTGGCCCCAACCATTGAAAATGAAATCCATGGCCACTCGGTTGCCGGCCGCGTCGAACACGTAAATGGGCCCGGAATCACGGGCCCATGAGTCATCAATGGGCATCTCCACTATTTCGACACCGTGACCACAGAGTTCCTGGGCGCGAGCCACATACGCAGGGTCCACCACCATGATCACGGGTTCAAATCGCGCGACGGTATTTGCCACCAACGCATGTGCTTCCTCTGCTTCGGCAAAATGGTCGCCGTACATTTCCCGACGAGCGGGCCAACACACCACAGTGGCGGAATGTTCGGCATATTCCGCTGGCATGAGATACGACCTGTCACTCAACATCATCATTCACTCCCCGGGTGAGCGGAAGTAGCTGTCCTTACCATCGAGCGTGAGCAACGACCCGTACAACTCCGGACGACGGTCGCGGAACAATCCCCATGAAGAACGCAACTGTGCCAACTTTTCTCGGTCAAACTCTGCCACCAACACTTCTTCTGCATCACGTGTAGCTTCCGCCACCAGTGCACCCGTGTTGTCCGCGATGAATGAACTTCCGTAGAAGGTGATCTCATTGGCCACACCCACTTCACGTCCAATTCGATTGGCCGCCATGACCGGCACGAGGTTTGCGCCAGCATGACCTTGCATCACTCGCTGCCAGTGCTTCGAGGAATCCCACGAAGGATCCGGCGGTTCACTGCCGATTGCGGTGGGATACACAATGCATTCGGCGCCTTGCAATGCCATGGCGCGTGCCGCTTCGGGAAACCATTGATCCCAGCAGATGCCAACGCCCACTCGACCATGCTTAGTTTCCCACACACGGAATCCCGTGTCGCCGGGACTGAAGTAGTACTTCTCCGTGTATCCGGGACCATCAGGGATGTGACTCTTGCGGTAGATGCCCAAACGTGAGCCGTCAGCGTCCACCATGACCACGGTGTTGAACAATGCATTTCCTGCTCGTTCGTACACGCTGAGCGGAAGTACAACATTGAGTTCCTTTGCAACATTCTGAAAATGCGCAACGGTTGAATTTTCGTCTAGCGGCGTGGCACGTTGTTGATGCTGTGGCAATTGGTCTTTACAGAAGTAGTGACCTTCAAACAATTCTGGAATAAGGATTATTCGTGCACCACGTTGCGCGGCTTCACGCACCAAACGTTCTGCACGAGCCACATTGTCTGCAACATCGTCCGACATGTGCATTTGGATTGCACCGAGAGAAAGTTTCACGACCACACTCTACGGACATGACAAATCCCGACTGCTGTGAAACAATCCCTATATGGCACTTGCGGTAAAACAATCCGAAAAATCACGCCAAACTGACCTCAAAGTGGCTCAAAGCGCCGCCCGTGCGGTGCGTACCGTTGGCGTGGACCAAATGGCTCTCACGCGAGTTGCCGCCGATGCCGGTTTCTCCAGTGGTGCCATTTATGCACGCTGCGATGACCGTTCCGAACTCGTTGTTCTTGCATGGGAGAAGAGTTTCTGGCCCATGCTCTCGGAAATTCTCACACTGCTCACCGATGCAGTGATCGAAAAAGACGAGGCAAAACTTACTCGCGTTTCCGAACTTTTCGTTCTTGCAAGTTCACCCGAAGCTGTTCCCGACATCGGTAGTGCAATGGAAGTCATCGTGGCTTCCCGTCGCGATGAAGTCATCGCTGAAGTCGTGCAACGAGACATCAATGGTTTGCTCGATGACCGCGGTGTTGGCCCTTCCACCGACGGTGCAGCTCGACAGGCAGTGGTGTCAGCAATTTGCACACTGTTCGGCGCATCAATCCTGAATTCTGTGTTTCCTGGAGTGTCCAGTGACATGCCCCAGATTGACCCCACTGATCTATTGGAAACGTTCACGCGTGCACTTCGTAGCCCCGTGAAGCCAGGGCGTGCACATTCCCCGCTACCTGAGGCAACTCCCTATGTGTTCCCCACCACCAACGATGACATTCGAGACGCACTCATTTCTGCCAGCGAGTACGTCATTGCGCGCTCCGGTGTTCACCGCGCCACGGTGTCGCGCATCGCACGTCGTGCCGGAGTAAGCGTGGGTGCCATCTACGGTTTGTACGAGAACAAGGAATCGTTGGTGAGCGATTGCCTTGAAGTGCTCTTTCCGCCGCAATCACGACGTGAAGCAGGTGAATGGTCCACTGTGTTTACGTCCACGGATCAACGCGCAGCAGTCACCGACATTCTTGCCAACTACATGTCTCCATCATTTGAACAGTGGCGCCGTTTCCGTCTGGAGAGTTTGATTGCAGCACGCCATTCCATGCCGGTGGCTCTGCAACTTTCTGCGTATGCAGCACAAACGCGCGCGGCACTTCTGAAAGCCGCGGCAAAGGCTCCCGCTACCGCCAGCATTCGCCCATCAAACAGTCTTGCTGCACGCTCGTCGGTTCTTGGTCTGTCAATTTTCGAGATAGTGGACCCAAGTATCCGACAGCTTGATTGGCGTTGGATTCCTCTTTCGGCATAGAGCCAGTTCTAGGGTGGGCACATGCTCGCTGAACTCGCATCAAAAGTCCGTTCCGGAGAAATCGATCCCGTTGATCTGGTCAACGAGAGCCTGAAACGCATTGAGGCAAGCAAGGAACTGAACGCCGTGGTGGCCATATATGCCGAAGAGGCACTCGCCATAGCCAAGTCCCATTCTCGCACTGGTGCCGTGGCTGGCCTTCCGTTGCTGGTGAAGGACATGGCACGCGTAAAAGGTCACGTCACTGCTGCTGGCTCACGCTTGTACGCCGATGGTCCTGTCGACGAGGTTGATGACACTGTTGTCGAGCGCTTGCGTGCCGAGGGCGCCATCGTGATTGGCCGTACCAACAGCCCCGAGTTCGGCGCAACTGCCTACACCTCGAATCTTTTGTTCGGCACAACTCGTAACCCATGGAACACCGAGAAATCACCCGGTGGGTCCAGTGGTGGGTCCGCAGCAGCGCTCGCTGCTGGACTTTCTCCCCTGGCAACAACTTCTGACGGCGGTGGAAGCGTGCGCGGCCCTGCGTCATGTTCTGGTCTGGTTGGCTACAAACCATCGATGGGCGCCATTGGGCGCAATGTGCTGCCACGCTGGATCGAATTCTCCACCCAGGGCGCGTCGGGAAGCACTGTTGCAGACGTGTGGTACGAAGCGGGTGTCACATTGGGCGCAGCACGCGGAGACTTCTTGTCGGTACCTCGCACGGGTGTTGACCTTGCGCCACAAACACCCAAACGCGTGCTGGCGGTTCGTACATTCCGCACCGATGTCGACCCGGACATTGAAGCCAATTTTGAAAAGACTCTCGATGCAATCGCAGCAAGTGGCACAGAAGTGGTGCGTATCGACTCACCGTCGAACAACGACACGTTCTGGGGATGGTTCACCATTTCCACGGCGGAACTTGTGCAAAGTCTTCGACACGAAGAACATCGCTGGGACCAATTGAACGATTATGTGCAATCACAACTCACATTTGGACAACGCGTCACCATTGATCAATACATTGCTGCCCAACGCCTTCGTCATGAAGTGTCTGCTCGCTTTGATGATCTACTTGTGGGTGACACCGTGTTGGTCACACCAACGTGCAACGCACGCGTGTGGCCTGCAGAAGGTCCACTGCCCACTCGCGCGGGCAACACCGATGACATTGTGGGCGCAATGAACACTGTGGACAGCAACTTCACGGGTCATCCGGCCGTGAGTGCACCCATGGGACTTGACGACAACGGCGTGCCATGTGGATTTCAAATCATCGCTCCTCGGTTCCGTGATGGACTTGCGCTTGGTTTGGCTGCGCATCTGGAGAACATTCAACCCTGGCCATTGGTTGCTCCCGGCTTCACACCATTTGCACTTTCATAACGGGCGACACCACAGTGCAATGACACGTCACTAGCGTGGTCTCGTCGCACTGCGATATGTATGAAGTTCATTGCCCCACTTACATTGGTTATCGCTACATGCGTGGGCGGTGCTGTGCGCGCAGAATCCACACCAGTCCCCTTTGTCGGCCCCGGGCTTGCTGCCACACCCGCACTTTCATCTGTGACGGCCGGAGAAGCACACACGTGCGTGGTGCGCAACGAGAATGCATGGTGCACGGGAGCCAACGCCGCGGGTCAACTGGGTAACGGCACGTTCGTGCGTACCACGGCATTTGCAGAATCGCTGATGACACGGGTTCGTAGTGTTGTCGCCGGTGGTAACACCACATGCGCCATCCGTGTCGACGAAACTCTGTGGTGTTGGGGATCCATCGACACCTCACTTGATGCATCGGCACGAGTGGTGCGCACCAATACCCCCACACCCACGCAAATTTCTCTCAACCAGGTGCGCAGCATTGCTGTTGGGCCGTACCACTCGTGCGCTCTTCAAAGTGACGGCCTGTTGTGGTGCTGGGGCAAGAACCGCTACGGGCAATTGGGCAACAACAGCACGTTCGACAGTGTGATTCCCATGCCAGTGTCGGAGCACCGCTTTACAGCTGTAGCGGTGGGTACTGACCACACGTGCGCCATCGACACACAACAGGTCGTGTGGTGCTGGGGCGTGAATGCCCAACACCGTCTTGGT
Organism: Ilumatobacteraceae bacterium; assembly: GCA_023254135.1. Classification (GTDB taxonomy): domain Bacteria; phylum Actinomycetota; class Acidimicrobiia; order Acidimicrobiales; family Ilumatobacteraceae; genus UBA2093. The sequence goes on from JALQYL010000007.1 coordinate 15,505, forward strand.
CTTCCTGGCACGTCATCTCGTCTTGTTCCCACTCGGGTACCAAGGGTGAGGGCCACATTCATTGACGCAGGTGATGCATTCACGTGCATCATGAATGGCTCGAAGAAAGTGCAGTGCTGGGGGCGCAACCAATACGGACAATTGGGCGCAACCTCTGGAAAGCCGCGTGTCGCCCCCACCACGGTGTCAGTGAAAAACGCATTATCCCTTTCCGTCGGGTCAGAATTTGCCTGCGCCACCACACAAGCGGCCACCACGTGGTGTTGGGGTCGCAATCGATTCGGACAATTGGCGAATGGTTCAAACATTGCGAAGTCGAAACCACAAAAGGTGTACACCACGAATTCCATGGGAACCATCTCGTCGTTGACCACTGGTGTATCCCATGCCTGCGGAATCAACCCCACTAGTTCGGCAATGTGGTGCTGGGGATTGGGCACCTCAGGTCAATTGGGAGACAGCGCAAGTTCAAACCGCACACGCGGCACCATCGTGTGGCAAAACGGCGTGCAACTGAACTCAATTGGCACCGACTCGTCCGCCCGACTCGTTGTCACTGGCGATATTTCATGTGATGCAGCGCGACGCACCACATACGGAACTGGTGCCGCCGGTGCACAGTGCGGAACCGAGACAACAGCGACACTCGCCGAAACCATCAACCCGGATGCCGTATTGGCATTGGGTGACCTGCAATACGAGGGAGCGTCAAGCAGCGACTTCCGTACCTTCTATGACCCCACGTGGGGCCGATTGAAAGCAAAAACGTATCCACTGCGCGGTAACCACGAATATGTCACCAATGGTGCCGCCGGATACGTGGGCTACTTCGGACCATTGTCCCCGTCGTATTGGATCGCCAACGCTGGAAGTTGGCGCATCATTGCTGTCGATTCATGGTGTCAGGGGCTGTTGTTCGCGGGGTGTTCTGCAACATCTCCGCAAACGCAGTGGCTCACTGCACAATTGCAGCGCGCTCACGAAGAAGGACGTTGCACGTTGGTCGCTATGCACCACCCATTCGTTTCCAGCGGCCCGTACGCCACGTCCACAGTGCAATATTTGTGGAAGGCGGCCGTTGCGGGTGGAGCAGACCTCGTGGTGACGGGGCACGATCACCACTACGAACGTTTCGTGCCACTTACTGAAGCCGGTGACATTGCCACCACAGGCGGTACTCCACTCATCATCGCTGGACTAGGCGGTGCACCCACATATGCCCTGCGAGAAACTGCTGCTGGCAGTGTGACCACCGACAATCGCCAACATGGAGTGGTGTCACTCACTCTCACACCAAACGGATTCACTTCGGAATTGGTGAGCGCAGCAGACGGCATTGCATCCGACACCTTCACGTCACCGTGTACGCCGTGACGCGTTAGTCGAACTGTGGCGTCAACGCCACTTTGCCCGCGATCTTGCGATTCTGAAGATCACGCATGGCTTGTACTGCTTGCGACATGGGGTACGCAACGGGCTCGATGGGGTGAAGATTCCCTTGCGTGATCTCGCCAAGTACTTCCACCAACATCTGTGCGTTGGCTTCATAGTTCTTCAACATCCACGCGCCCCAGTCCACGCCCACCACGGTGCGGTTGGTAAGAAGGATGTGGTTGGCAGGCAACTGCGGTATCCCCGCCACGAATCCAACCACCAGGTACTGACCGCCTGGTGCAAGTGCGCGCAAACTTTGCGCTGCAAGATCTCCACCCACGGGGTCGTACACCACGTCGAGTTTTCCGTCGGCAAGTTCACGTGCCCGCGCCTTGACATCTTCGTTCAGTACATCAATGGTGGCAAAGGCACCCTGCTTCATGGCCAATTCCCGTTTTTCCTGAGATGAAGCAGCAGCGATCACCTTCATACCCAGTGCGACTCCCACATCAACTGCTGCAAGACCGACTCCTCCACCAGCACCCAAGACCAACATGGTGTCACCCTCTTGCACTGCTGCTCGGTAATTGAATGCGAACCATGCAGTGAGATAGCTCTGCATGAATGTTGCACCTTGCCCGTCAGACAATTGCTCCGGAATACGCAGCACACGCTTTGAATCCACCACTGCTTGATCCGAGAAGCCACCCGTGCCAATGGGCACGAACACTCTCTCACCCACACGAACATTGGTGACCCCACTGGACACCTCGGTGACTCGACCGACAATCTCCGACCCTGGTCGATAAGGAACCGCCGGCTTGATTTGGTACTTGCCCTCAATCATCAACGAGTCGACATAATTCAGTCCGCACGCAAGTACATCAACGCGAATCTGTCCTTTTCCAAGTTGCGGATTTTCTGACTCCACCACATGTAGATCGTCGAGATTGCCGAGTTCGTTGATGATCAATGACTTCATATACAGCAAGGTACTAGACCTCACCTCCTCCACACCGAGACGAGTACCGTGGTCACATGCGTCGCCTCATCTCGCTGCTGCGCACCTGGGGCACATACACGGTGATGGTGGCCGTGTACGCGCTCGTTAGGTACTGGGCGAATGCTGGTCATTCGCCGGCCAGATTTCCTGATTCGTTGGGTTACCAAACTGTGCGTTTTTTCGGTACGAACGAACGGTTGTGGGCCGTGCCGTTCCTGTACTCGCTGGCGCACAACGACTTTCAGCGGGTTGTTTTGCAGATTGCGGTGGGGGTTGCGGCATGGGCATACCTCGCCTGGGTGCTTGCATCAGTCAGCAGATTTCGCGTGTCAGCAATGACAGTGGTGTTTGTGGTGGGCCTCACCCCGCAGGTGATCCGCTACGACCTTGCCATTTTGTCGGAATCGCTCGGAATCAGTCTGGCCGTCGTTGCCGTGGCTACCACAGTGCATCTCAGTCGTACACGTTCGCAGACGGTGCGTTTCGCATGGTGCACATCGGTTGTCTTGGTGGGCTTCACACGACCCATCCATCTTCTCGTGATCTTCACGATCACCTTGTATTACGTTGCCACCTACCTTCTCTCTCGGCGCAACAGACGCAAGGCATCAACCATTGCATTTGGACTTCTCAGTGTGTGGGGAGTGATGCAACTGCAAGGAAACCAATCAGAGTCGACATTGAACTTCTACACGATTCTGCAGCAACGTATTTGTGCTGACAGTTCACAGTACGCCTGGTTCACTGCTCGTGGCATGCCCGATATACCTGGTGTTTGTAACGCACGTGGTTACGCATATGCATTCGAGATGAAGAACACCGTGGGAGAAATACTGCAATTACCCGAGGGCCAACAACCATTGAAGAGCATGATTGTTGGAGACGTTGAATTGGCCACGTGGGTGCGCGACCACGGATGGAACACCTACTTACAGTACGTGTTTGCTCACCCCGGCACGGTTGTCACTCTCTTACGGAAGCACGCCACCCACACTCTCGATGCAACGTCACAACAATTCCTTCCCACCGATTCCCGCACGGTATTGCCCTATCAATTGGTGAATCCGTGGTGGCTGTGGGCGACACTTGGTGTTGCATGCTCCGTGATGGGCGCACGACATTCACGACTCATTCGAATGCTCACCGCAAGCGCAGGCTTGTTGGCGGTGGTCTACGCAGGGACACTGCTCACTTCGGCGGTGGAAATACAACGACACGCAGCCACGTCCTCCGTGTTGCTACGAGTTCTTGTGCTGGTCAGCATTGCCGCAGCCACTGCCGGCCCCACGCTTACAAGGTCCGACGAATCTTTCGACGAACACGGCGCATCATCTTCTCGCGGTACGCAGAAGATCTGAAGTCGAGCCCATACAGGGCCAACCAAGTGGTGCGAGTTCGCCAATTCATCATCAGTCGCACCGCACGAAGCGCCACCCGTTTTCCCGATTCACCTTGAATTGAATTCACCAACTTGCTGGAGCCATGAGTGGTGACCACCACCAAGCGCCGAATATTGGTAAGTCGTGGCTGCAGTCTGTTTGCTCCCGACGGCAGTTCCCACGCCACTTCATTCACGAATGTCCTGTCAAACCACCCCTTGAGAATGGCGGGCTGTCCTGACCACCACGTGGGGTACACCAACACCAACGTCTCGCACCATTTCAGATCTTCAACATGGGAACGCAATTCAGGGATGAGTTCCAACTTCGGTGCGAGTTCGGTGGAGTGATTCTTTCGCTCGTATCCCGACATCACGGGATTGAATTTCTCGGCATACAAGTCATGCTGACGCACATCATGTCCGGCGTTTTGCAGTTCTTCCATCACGATGTCGCGCAATGAGCCCACCAATGAGGCCGGATTGGGATGGGCATAAACAAGGAGAACGTTCATCGCTTTGACACCACGTTCGCAATTTCCAACAAGAACCTTCGGCGATTCTCATCATTTTGAGTGTCCATCGAGTGCAGTGCGCGTGAAGTTGCTCGGGCGCGCCCCGTGCTGAGACGCAACGCACGAGACAACATGCGTTTGCCGTTGTCATGAATGAAAGTGACGTACCACCGAGGAGAACCAAACGTGGAGAAGATGTAGATGCGCTTCACCTGCGTGAGAGCAGGGCGCACCTTGTTGTTGCCGTTCAACGTGTATGCAACGCCATAGATCATCACACGTTCAACCCAGCCCTTCAACTGCGCAGGCAACGATGACCACCACGTGGGATACACAAACACCAGAATTTGCGCTTGTTTCACGAGCGCAATGTGATCCTCAAGCCCAGGAGGAATGTCCCCTTTACTGGTGCGATACATCTCCCATTCATCAAGCGACATCACCGGGTCAAATTCAATGGCAGACAAATCAATGACATCAACATGATGACCAGCTTGCTGCAAACCCTGGACTGCGGTATCACGAATGGCTGAACAAAAACTGCCCTCGATGGGATGACAGTAAACAACAAGAGCACGCATAGATGAATGACCAACAATGTTGGATACGACTACCGTACTGTGCATGCCCGATCTCACCGGCGACTTTCCCACTGGTCGACTTCCAAAAATCGCCCCTGGTGCTGTGACCGTTGCCATTACGCGCACCATCAACAATGCGCAACGTGCGGAATTCGAGAAGTGGTGTCACGACATGACCATTGAGGTACAAAAGTTCCCGGGGTGTCTCGGTGCAACGGTGTTATGGCCAGCGCGAGCAAGAGACCCGTACCAAATGGTGTTCCGCTTCGTCGATGCGTTGCATCTTCGTCAATGGGAAAAGTCAGAGGAACGCAAAGCACTGCGAGCACGCGCCGACCATCTCATAGTCTCAGAGAAAGTCACCGTCACTGCCGGTACCGAGGAGTTCTTCAATGCACTGGGTGATGCCGAACACCATCGCACCAAGATCGGAAAATTCATCTTCGATGTTGCGTGGGTGTATCCCGTTTCATTGCTATCGGCGGTGGTGTTGTCGCCCTATCTCAGCAAGATTGAAGTTGTTCCGAGGGTTCTCATCTCCACCGTTCTGATCGGTGCAACCAGCAAGTACTTCACCGGACCAGTACGAAAGTGGTGGCGACGCAGACGAATGCTCCCGCAAAATCAAGAAGTTCGTTGACCATCCACTGCGCATGCCGTGAGACCCAGCATGCGCGAGATGCGCGAGCGATTGCGTGCAACCATTGAATACACCACTTGGGCAATGCTGCGAATTCCCACCAGACTCATGACCCGCCCAAGAAATCTGTAGCGAAGCAACGTTGATGTGGTGAGCATGCGGGCGATTGCAGAGGCTCCTTCATAGTGAATGTCGCCCTCAACGAGCAGTACGGCGCTCAAATCTTTGACGCCATACGCATGATGTGACACCACCTGCACATGTGGCATGTGCGAGCGCAACCACCCTGCACACTTCTCGCACATACCGCAGTCGCCGTCATATACAAGAACGGCGTGTGACATGGCTTACGCGCTCAGAAGATCGAACACCTGTTGTGCTCGATTGGCGTGGATGGTCTCTTCACGACCGTTCAAACGAAGGAGACGTTCCACTTCAGGGTCGGTTTCGGCATCCGCCCACTTTTGGTAACTGGCATCACCGGTGATTTCGCCCTTCACCACACCTGCAAAGATTTTTGCGTCAATGGCATCAGGAAGCGGGACCTCGAGAAGCACTTCTTCTTCAGCCGATGGAGTCCATTCGTTGCCCAGCTTGATGCTGATGGCACGAGCAAGGCGACGTGCGTGTCCCTTTTCTTCTACTGCGTTCTTACGAAGAAGATCGGCGGCTTCCGCATTGTTCACGCGTTCTGCCAGCAGGTTGTAGAACAACTCACCCGCCATTTCGATGCGATACATGAGCTTCAGCTCTTCGACTTCAAGTTTCTCAACGCCGGCCAAACCGGCGTTGGCCGTGTAGAAGTTGATCTCCGACATTTCAGTTCACGTTCAACAAGTCGACAACGAACACCAATGTTTCGCCGCCCTTGATAACGCCGCCAGCACCCTGAGCGCCGTAACCCATGTGCGGTGGAATCGTGAGACGACGTCGACCGCCCACCTTCATACCTGCAACGCCCTTGTCCCAACCAGAGATCACTTGCTGAGCACCCAAACGGAACTCGAAGGTGTCGCCGCGATTCCACGATGCGTCAAACTCGCGCTGTGTGCTCCAGGCAACGCCCACATAATGCACCTCAACGTTGTGTCCGTTAGTGGCTTCATTGCCGTCACCAACTGTGATGTCTTCGATGAGAAGGTCAACGGGAGGTTCACCAGCAGGGATTGTGACTTCGGGCTTGTTTGCGCTCATGCTCACAACCTATCGGGCACGAACCATGCGCGAACGGTGGCGAATTTTTAGGCCTTGGCGCGAGTGCGACGCAACACAGGGTCGGCCAATGCCAGCGCAGAATCGGCAATCTTCATCACGCGGCCCGCAGCGCCAGGTGTGTTCGTATCGATGAGATTTCCCATGACAGCCAAAGTGATGTCGGCCGCTGATTGCGTGCCAACGGCAATACGAAGACCCGGACGCAGCAACCATGGATGGCCAATGAGAAAACTGAATCGTCGTCCGGTTCGAAGAAATGCATCGAAGCGCTCGCCCACTTCGCGGTCGTATGCCGCCGAAGCCGTCACCGGGTCCGCAATATATTTCTGTGCGGCAAGAATGCCCGACTCAAGGCCGTAGTCAATTCCCTCGCCGTTCATGGGGTTCACGAACCCGGCAGCGTCACCTACAGCAACCCAACCCGGACCGTGTCGTTTCACGCAGCTCATAGGCAATCGCCATGCGCGTGGCTTCTCCACGTATTCACCCAGCGACCATGATTCACGCACGATTGATGAGTACTGATCGAGCAGTGTGTTGAGGTTCAACTTCTTGAACCCCTTCATGGTGCTGAGTGCACCCACACCAATGTTCACTGTGCCATCGCCAGCAGGGAACATCCAGCCGTAGCCGGGAACTGGTGTGCCGTGTTCATCGCGCAGACTGAGACAAGCCTCCAAATGACGTTCGGCATGCCGTGGGGTGGGCGCGTATGCACGAATGGCAAGACCAAAGGTTTCATTGGGGTCACGTTCTGCGCCCAACATCTTTGCTGCCATGCCTTGCGCGCCCGCAGCAAGAATGGTGAACGGAGCGTGATAAATATCTGCACCTACGCGCACTCCGATGACGCGTTCTCCTTCCATTTCAGGAAGGGCTTCAGAGTCGAAACGAACATCGGCACCGCTGGCAACCGCAACGTCCAACAAGTGATTGTCGAACTTTTGTCGTGGCCACACTGCGCCGTGATTCGGAAAACGAGATGTGGTGGGCCATGCAAGTTCGCGCTCTTTTTTGCCCGCAATCATGCGCAAGCCGTCGATTCGGTGAGCTCCACTGTGGTCGATGCGCAATTCATTCAGTGCAGCAATGGCTCGTGGTGTCAGGCCATCCCCGCACACCTTGTCACGGCCGTACGGACCTTTTTCAAAGAGCGCAACCTTGAGTCCAGCACGTGAAGCAGTGATTGCGGCGGCTGAACCAGCAGGGCCGCCACCAATGATGAGAAGGTCGTACTGCATTGACTGAAAGCCTGCCACCACTCACGCCCAACCACTACCTGCCTACCATTAGTCACATGGCGCACATGGAACTATCCGAGGCAATTGCTCTCATCAAACCCGAAGATTCAATGGCCGTGCCACTGGGGCCAGGAGTTCCAGGTGGATTCATGCATGCGCTTGCCGACCGCGATGACTTCACGCGGCTCGAGATCTTTGGCGCTCTTTTGCCAGATTTGTACGCCGTGCTCACCAAGCCCGGAGTGCATTACCGCAGCGGATTCTTCGGACCAGCCGAACGCTTCCTACGTGATGCAGGAGCGTCCATTGATTATGTTCCCGCAGACTTCCGGCGATTTGCTCCCATTCTTGAGTGGCTGCAACCACGAGTGATGGCATTCGCTGGCGCTCCCCCGGTTGACGGCTGGGTGAGTTTGTCGTTGCATGCCGGAGCCAGCGTTGATGAAATTCATCGTGCCGCACAGGATCCCCATCGCATCGTGATTGCGGAAGTGAGTCCCCACTTTCCACGAACTTTTGGTGTGCTCCCCGACCATGGGCATCGCATCCACGTGGATGACATAGACGCACTGGTGTACACAGACCGCCAGCCACTCAATCTTGCCGATGCTCCCAGCACGGATGCAGAGAATGCCATCGCACAATTGGCGTTGCAATTCATTCGGTCGGGGTCAACTCTGCAAACCGGAATCGGTGGCATCCCCAACCAGATTGCCCTCGCACTTGCAAACAGCGACATCAGCGATCTTGGCGTGCACTCAGAGATGTTCACCACCGGACTCATGCGTTTGCATCAGGCCGGCAAAGTGTCAAACCAAAAGGGCACAGAATTTGATGGTTTCTCCCCCACCACGTTCGCTGCAGGAATTCCAGAGCTGTACACGTGGCTGCACGAGAACGAGGAGGTGCGTTTTCTCCCCGTCAAGATTGTGAACTCACCGGAAATCATTTCGCGCAATCGAGACATGATCACCATCAATGGTGCCATCGCCATCGATTTGTCGGGTCAGGTAATGGCCGACACCATCAATGGAAAACAATTCAGTGGTGTCGGTGGACATGAGGATTTCGTTGCCGGCCCCGGACTCACGTTGGGAGGTCGCAGTCTCATCTGCCTTCCATCAACCAGCATCGTGAATGGTGTTCTCACCAGCAGAATCCTCACGCAATTCCCAGGCGGCAGTGTTGTGAGCACGCCGCGACATCAAATTGATGTGGTGATTACCGAATATGGCGTCGCAGAGCTTGAAGGTCGCACGATTCGTGAACGTTCACGCGCATTGGCCATGATTGGCCATCCACAATTCAGGGACGAGCTGCTGGCGAATGCTGAGCAGTGGCCGACGGATTGAAGCCGCACGCATGGAAAAGGGCCACGACGGCCAATAACGCAATGGCACCAATCAAATATCCGGCGAACAAGTCGGTGGGCCAATGCGTCTGAATGAGCCACGACGATACGCCCACATCGATTGCGGCCAGCGCCACGGCCGTCCACGCAGCAATACGCCTCCACGGACGCCATGCGCGCGAAAAGTACCACGCGATGTATCCCAGTAGCGCCACAACGTTCGCTGCATGACCGGAAGGAAACGCCATTTCGCCCACATTGACATCTACGTTCTCGTAGTAATAGTGGTCGTACGGAAATGTGCGACCGATAGCCACTTTCAATGATCCGGCCATTCCCGTTTCAAACAGAAGCACCAACAAGAATCCGCCGAGGGGCGCCCACGACTTCTTTCGCCACGACACCAATGCCATCACGGGAATGAAGATGGAAATAATGGTGCCACGCAAACCAAAGATGACCGTCTTGGTGAATATCTCTCGCGATGCGTGCAGATCGCGTGACCGACGTGCAGCTGCCTGATCGAATGAGGAGAGCCAGCCCTTCATCACCACTTGTTGAATGATGAACGCCAACAACACGAGCAGAATGACATTCCAAGTCACGAAGCGTCGGCGTTCCAACATCAGGCTCTATTTTGCCCTCTTACCCGCCGTGCACCGTGTCACTACGCATCACCAGCGTGCGCGGCACTCCTCGGCAAAGCCCTGCAAATGATGGAATTCGTGGGTCTGGCCGTTGTCGTCCTTCACCCAGCCATGCCACAGCCCGAACACCTGATGGGTTTCACGCATCATCACCTTGGCATCGATCTTGCTGTACTTGTCGTATCGCGGCACCAAAGTGATATCTAATTGGCCACCAGGGTCCACCACGCGCCACGGCTGCATGGGATTGTTCCATTCATACATCCACTCCAACTCGCGCCCAATTTTTGAGAGTCTCCCGTCCACGAAGATGCCATTTTCTGTTGCACCCGTGCCCTCAGTCCACTTGGCACCTATCTGTACTCCGATGACCGAGCCATTTTCGGCACGACCGGCACCGCCGCCCCAGTTCCATGTGGTGTCATATGGCCAGCGACCACGACCAATGTCAATGATGCCCCACGCATTGTCGTCAGCACCAATGAGCCAGTGGCGATCTCCCACACGCATCTCACCGCGAGCAGGACGCGCCTGATGTTTTGAGGTGAACTGGAACACTGTCTCGCTCCATGGAATCACCACGTTCAATGTCTCATGCCCTGAGGGCATTTCAATCACCGCATGAAGTTCCCCTGGTTCGCCGTTTTCTTCCGTCCACACCACGTCGAAATACGTGTTTCCTGCTTCGTCGTCGCGCATGTCGAACGAGTAGTTCTTGCCACGAATGGCAATCGGTTGCGAACCCGCAAGGTCGGGCACTTCGAAGCCGGTGCCCTTAGCTGCACCAACACCGCGACCGCCGGTGCGTTCGTCGCCGAGGTCGATCCACCAGATATCTGACGTTCCAAAGAAGTCAAGGTGTGCCACCACACCACTGATGATGAGATCACCCGCCTGAATGGACCAATAATCCCAGCGCTTCTTGCGTCCCCATGTGCCACGTTGATTCGCAGTTTGCAACAACGTGCGTGACCACCCGCGAGCATTGGGATTCAAATGTCTTCCGTCAGGCAGCGCCAGCAGAACTGGCTCTGTGATTTCGCGCTCGTGTGTGGTCATGACTTGAGGTTAGAACGCCAGCAGATGTGAACTAGAAATTCCAATCTTCGCTGGCGTGTCCGACGTTCTTCTTGTAGAACTTCACTGTCCCACGACAATGGAAGTCGGGAGAAGTACTTACTCTTGCCTCGCAGTTCATTCCGCCACTGATGTTTGCACCGTCGAACGTGCCGCCCACCTTGAAAACGGCTTGCGACTTTCCACCTTCGGCCACGAGATCCAGATCCATCTCCAAATAGACACTGATGTCAAGGTGGCGAACGTATTTGTAACCACCAATTTCCTTGTCGAATTTATTGGTGTATCTCAAATCCATACGACCAACGAAATTCATCTCTCCATCGCCGAGGTGATAGTCGATGAGGAAACGAGCCCTTCGCTTGTTGCCGTTCACCGTGTGCGTATACACAAATTCAAAATGAAGTTCTCTGAGAACCCCATTGACGGCCTTCATGTGGCTGTTCACGAGGTCGTAGTTCGCGTTCTTCATTCTGATTGAACCGGACAGATCCATCTCGGTTTCGGTTCCTGAACCATCGGCCTTCATGGTTTCTTCAAAGTGCAGATTGTTCACACTGAAGCGATCCTTGCCACCGTCAGAATTGTCCTGGAACTTCCATGAACCCTTCGGGCTCTCACCGGACACATCAATGTCACCAACTAGCTTCTGATACATGCCGTCTTTGCCGGTAGTGAGTTCACCGGCCACCGTGAAGGTGCCGCTATTGAATGAGATATCCGAAACAAACGTTGTTTCGGAGGTGCCATCGGTGTGAATCACCGATTTCAGACTCAATTGATCGTATGTAAAGGCACCTAATTTCACATTCTCAAGATCCATCATGGCGGTGAGACCATCGGTGGATGTTTTGAATGCGAAAGCTGCGGTAGCGCCGCCGATCTTGGTAACAAATTGGAATCCAGCAAATGCTTTCGGCAACACAACTTCGTCATCACCTGTACCCACGGTGCAGCCGCGTGGTGCATAGCCAATTTTGAACTTTTGTGTACGAACCGCTCCTTGAGAAAAAGAGAGTGTTGTACCAGTGGAGCCTCCATCAAATGCCCATGCGAAACATGGCTCGGTAACGCTGATGCTGGTGACCAACTGACTCATCAGCCAATCACTGCCAGCACAGGGTTCATTCACCTTTGTTTGTGTGGCATTGGAATCACCACACGTCACCATCTTGTCCATCGCGTCATTGGTGGGGTTGATGTAACCAGTGCTGTTGTAACCGAACTGCGGTGAACCTTTGAAGATGCCCACTTGCGTGGTCATGTTCCACAAGTTGTATCCAGGAATATCAAACGCGTTCTCCCACACCCAAGTGGCATGAGCCGGATCGGTCAACTTGTCGTCATTGGTATTTCCGGTGCGATTGGCATCGGCGGTCGAAGGAACGCCATGTGCATTCACCACCAAACCAAGTCCGGTGTCCGTACCTACTTGTGCAACCAAAGAAATAGTGGTGACGAACGGTGCCGATGTTGTGCCATAACCAAACGTGGTGTCGGCTACCACCGATACGTCGAGGCTGGCATTTTTTGATGAATCAGCCTTCAAGTTCAATTGCAACGTCTGCAGTGTGAGCTTCATTGGCTCGTCACCAAGAGTGCCGCTGATTGGCGCGCTCACCGTGAGGTCAAGAGAGTCTGCGCTGATGACACCACCAATGTTGACCTGAGAATTCTTGAGGTCTTCGATCACTTTGTCGCCCTGACCAACTGCTCGTAACAAGTTCCCTGGGATACCTTGTGTGGTTCCACCAATGGAAACAGAAGCGTTCGCCAATTTTGCTACGGCACCGTTAAACGCAACCGTGGGATTGGGTAATGACTTCAATGCGGCTGCGGACAAAGTATTGAATGCGGCACCTGCAACTTTTGTGATGGAAGTTTCGGACACCTTCAATTCTGTGCTGGAGTAATCAGTACTGACTTCGCCACCGGTTCCCAATTGCCCAATCACAAAACCCCCAGTGCTCCAACGAGCGCAGCCAGACGTGGCCTTGTTACCAATTTTTGGGATCTTCAGCGAAAAATCACCACAGAACTCGGCGTTGAGACCTTTGTTCAAAGTTGCAAGATCTGGAAGCTGCAGATTCTTGTCGAATGAATCTTTTCGCTTTCCCACCCACATCACCATGTTGGCGTTCTTCACGCCATTGTCCTTGTTGAGCATCACATCGCCAGCTGACGACTCAATGCGCATCCATGGCTGCGAGAGCGAGAAACCACCCACACCAGAAACCGAAAGTGATGGTGATGTCATGCCCAACTGCATCGATGGCATGGTCACGAAAATGTTTTTCCCAGCGGGACACTTGGCGTCGTCGTCGAACGGGCACTGATTGGAGAATCCGATGGTGGCCGCAATGGTGACACTCTTGTTCCATGTCCAATTGACGGTGGGGCCAGTGAGGTTCCATTCCAATTCGCCATCGGTCATACCAATGGTGCCAGAGACTTGAGAACGATCGATGACAAGGTCAGGCATTTGCTTCGGCGTGTACTTGGAAGCAGCAGAAGATGACGTCTTCTTCGCTGTCATCGTCCAGTTGTCCTTGTCCTCAACGGAGAACGAAACCGCGAGAGACATGTCTGAATCTTTGAATGTGATGGTGGCTGAACCCACACGTGTTTTGCCGGACTGCCTCACAACGATGTCCGACACTTCGACACGTCCGTTATCGAACGTTGTGTCTTCTAGTTCACGTGAAGCGGCCTTCAGACCCGCTTTCAGCGCGGCGCTGGCAACTTTCTCGCCAAACTCCTGCACCTTCGTTTGCTTCGACCCAGCCCCTTTGACCAAAGCGATGGTGTCTGCTGTGTCCGATGCAGACCCACCGCAGGCCGCAACAGATGTTGTGGCGACTATGGAGACCATTGCGACACGCATGAGAAGGCGCAATGAACGGACTCGCTGTGATGACGGCGTAAACATGTGGCGAACCTACCAGAACAGACAACGACTGCTGGCAGTCGAACCCGCGTGCACCACTAGGTTGGTCGCCATGCCCAACCCCGAAGACTTCGCTCCACTTCCTGCCGACAAGGCTGCATTCTGGGCCGCGTTCCCACAATGGGACAACGACATCAACTACGCCATGCACTTGGGCATGGTGGTGGAAGAGATTCGTCAGGACTATGCGCGAATGAGACTGCCATGGCGCGCAGAAATGTTGCAACCTGCAGGCATCATGCACGGCGGCGCTATCGCCAGTCTCATCGACAGTGTGGTGGTGCCGGTTGTTGGGTGGGTGAACGACGGTTTGCAGAAGGGCCAACTACTCACCATCAGCATGAACGTGAATTATGTGGGATCCATCAAGGACGAAGACGCCATCGCTGAGGGTTTCGTGGAACGTCGCGGGCGGTCCATTGTTTTTTGCAAAGTGGAAGTGCGGGGTGCTCAGTCACAACGGCTGTGCGCCACTGCCTCGCTCGTGTACAAGAACTAGTCAGTCTGTGCGGATTGAAACGACGCAGCAAGTATCTCGAATCCTTCGTCAAGATTGATACGCGGAGTCCACTGCAACAACTCACGCGTCTGTGAAATATCGAACCAGTGAGAGATACCTAGTTGATAAGCCGTGAACCTAGTGAGCGGTGGCTCAGTGTGTGGTTTCAGCTTGAAAAGAACTTCACACACCGCGCCGAGCATTGTTGCCGCACGGAGACCAATAGTGCGTGGTGCATAGGGAACATTTGCCGCATGACAAATTGATTGCACCAAACTGGCAACGGTGCGCGGTTCACCGTTGCTCACCACCAAAGCTTTGCCATGAAGATCTTGGTGCACCCCGATTCGTTCCGTGGCAGCAACCAGCGCATCTGCCACATTGTCGATGTAGGTAGTGTCCACCACTGCTTCACCGTTGTTCACCAACACAAGTCGTTGGTTGATGGCGCGATCAACGATGCGACCCACCAGTTGGGTATCGCCCACTCCCCACACCAGGTGCGGACGAATGGCGACGGTAGCAATGCGAGATTCAGCAGTCACAAGACGTTCAGCAAGTGATTTTGTTTTTGAGTAATGCCCCAGCACATCATCTATTGCTGGTGGATTCACACCGCCATTCACTGGAGTTCGGCTGTACGACACCGAGGGTGACGAGACATAAACAAATCCTCGACATCCAGCATCAACAGCAGCGTTCAGAACGTTCTCGGTGCCCGTCACGTTGATGTCATAGAACTCTGCATAATCGCCCACTAAACCCACTTTTGCTGCGGCGTGGACAACAACATCGCATCCGACGGCGGACGCCGACACACGTTTGTTGTCGCGAATATCTCCACGGACAGTTTCAACGTCAAGGTCCGACTCTCCCCGCTGAAAAACCCGTACATGGTGTCCGCGCTTCAGAAGTTCTTGCACCGTGGCGCGCCCAATCATCGAGGTGGCACCCGTTACCAGCACCTTCATCGTGATTCCATCTGTTTTGTAGCCCACGCACCCAGGGCCGTTCGGTCAATTTTGGAGTTGTGTCTACGATCAACCGGAAGTTTCTTCTTGAAGAAGACGGCAACAACATCGGGTGCAATGTCTCGTACGTGACTTTCGTTCACTCTGTCGGCCGAGCCCGTTGTCTTTCCATCACACAACACGAGAGCCAGAGATGGAACACCACCAACGACAACCTCTACTGCAGCTGCTGTTACACCGGGAATCTTTTCTTCAATCAACTGTTCCAATGGAACTGGTGTCAGTGTTTTTGATCCGGTGCGAATGAGATGCGCAACACGCCCTTCAATCACCACACCATCACTGATGTGGCCAACATCGCCCGTTCGATGCCACACAAATCCGTTGTATGACAAACGAGCTTCACGATTACGCAGCCAATGCTGGTCGTATCCGCTTGACAGCCAAGGACCTGTCACGAAGATCTCTCCCGTCTCGCCATTCTGTAACGGGTGAACTGATTGGTCAGTGGTGAAACCAACGGGCAGAATCATCACACTCGCGCCAGGGATTGGCTCGCCTACCGGCACCCCCCGATGCAGATCAGAGGTACTGCGTACGCCATCACTTACGATCAACATCTCGGTCATGCCGTAGGGGCTATAGAGACTTGCTTGCGGAAACGCACGGGCAACATCTCGCAAGAGCCCGGCACTGACTGGAGCACCTGCTGACATCACACATCGAATTGATGGAAATGTCGCCGCACCCTTGATGATGTTTCGAAGCGGCGCCGGAGCCGCAAACAAGATGCTTCCTTTCACGCCATCTAAAGCCTGACGCAGATTCTGAGCGGACAGTTTGGACGGCGCAACAACATTGATTTTCGGCAGCGCAACGGCAACTCCCCATGCAGGTCCGTACAACGCAAACGGAATGTAGGCGGCTGCGATGCCATCTTCATCCGTAATGGCAAACTGCTCTTTGATGGCGTGCGCCAGTGCTCGAAGCTGCCCGTGTGAATACGACACACCTTTCGCGAGCCCTGTCGCTCCCGAGGTATAGAGAACGGCGGCTTCAAGAGATTTCGGAATGTTGACCGCGGCAGAACGTGCTCTGCCATGCACCGATGTGACGTCTGTGAGGTCGATTCGTTCTACTCTGTGCGCAATATGCAACAGTTTGGCCACAACACGAGTGGTACGGACTGTAACTACAAATTGAGGGTGACTTTCGCGGAGTGCGCGCCGCATGTTGGCGACACCTAGCCCAGGATCTGCAACCACTGGGACTATTCCATCGGCCCAACAGGCGTAAATGAACGCAATTGTCCGTGCTGTGAATGGAGCCAGAATGGCTACACGATCACCACTCGCAACGCCGCGGTGCGCAAGATTGCCACGACAATTTTCCACCATTGAAAGTAGTTCGGACCACGAAGTGCTGACTTTGGTTTTGCCATCAAAGACAGCAACGTTGTTTGGGGTTGCGCTTGCGCGTCGCAGGAGCGCCAGGTTGAGATTGTCATCAACGCGGTGATTATCCGTTGCCGCAACAGCGATCGTGTCTGAATTGTTCAACCACTCATGCACTACCTGAGCGGCACTCGGGTGCTCGGGCGACAAGTGCCCAATATCCAATGCCGCTGTGTCGGCATGAGGAAATGTTTGCTGCATCGACGCAAGTACACCTGTATGAAACACGAAGTCACGAGTTCCCCACACCAACAATGTGGGGACTTTCAAGTCACATGCACGACGTGCCAGTTCATTCAATACTGCTGAGGAAATGTGTGCGTCCGAAGTTGGAATATCTGCAACGAAGTCTGCAATAGCACGGCGACGGCGCACATTGCTGTAGGGCGCGTAATAGGCAGTTCGGACATTTCGTGGAATTTTTCCGGTGGGAGCAACCGCTCCAATGAGAAATGATTTCGTATACGTACAAATCGCATTGCGCAAGAACGGTGTGTTGGCAACTTGAATGAGACCCGGAACACCTGAGGTGGGAATTTGGGTTCCGGTGTTGAACAAAACCAATCGCTCGACACGTGAAGGGTGTTGTGTTGCCCAACCAAGCGCCACCGGACCACCCCAATCATGGGCCACCAAAGTAACGGGCCCTTCAACTCCTGCAGTTGCCAGAAAGGCGTCCAAGTCTTCAATCCGCATTGCAAGAGTTCGCGCACCACGAGGACGACTGGAGAAACCCATACCGAGTTGATCGATCGCAATGATGCGCCACTCATTTCCCAATTCCTTGAGCAGGTGTCGCCACAAGTACGACCACGTGGGATTGCCGTGCACACACACGATGGTTCCTCGCGGCTGAGGGGGTGATGATTCAAGTACCGAAAACGTTTCCACGCTTCCGTTGCGCTCAACGTTGTAATTGCGCACCCACGACGGATCAATTCCTGGCAAATGCGGAATGTTGTTCACCATTGCAATTCGACAAAACTCACGTTCAATCCTGAACCGATGCCCATGCACAAAATATGGTCGCCCTCGGAAAACAGGTGTTGATTGTTTGCCATGGTCAGTGGAATCGCTGCCGGCCCCACATTTCCCAGAGTGGGGTACGACACCGGCACTTTTTCCAAGTCGATTCCGAGATGGCTGCACACGCTTTCGGTGTGCACTTTGCTGACCTGATGCAAAATATAGAAATCAATGTCGCTCAACCACCGATCATGTTGTTCGGCATCATTGAAACAATCGTTGGCAAGCGCAATTCCGTTCTCCAGAAGTCCGCGCGTGTCGGTGGTCATGCGATCCAAGGTGCCGATACACAACTCATGATGTTGCGTGGCTGCCCGTGACACGCCACCCACGATGCGGTGACCACCCTCATCTGCGGGTCCGAGGACAGCAGCAACAGCGCCGGAGCCAAGTGTGAGCGAAGCGAACTCGGCGAAGATGTCTTCTGCGGTGGTGCCGGGTGATTGCAAACGTCGAATGGTTTCCTCTTGGGTGTATCGACTTCCCTCTCCATCAACGATGAGTACGTACCTCACTTGACCGGCATCGATCAACTGTGAGGCCAACCAGATGGCGTTGATGAATCCCAAACATGCATTTGCGAGATCGAAATTCATTGCGGAAGCGGGCAAGCCGAGATGATGATGGACCGCAGAAGCCATTGATGGTTCCAGATGGTGTTTGCACACCGATGTACTGATGAGCACATCAATTTCAGACGCTTTCACATTGGCGTTCTTCAGCGCCTCTCTGCCCGCTTCAGCAGCTACCTGGTCGAAGGTTGTTCCTTCGGGCCACCAACGACGGCTCTTGATGCCAGCTACTTTCTCAAGAAGACCCGGACGAACCCCACAAGCCGCGTACGTTTCTGACAATTGGCTGTCAATCCAGGAAGAGGCGACTTCCAAGGGGGCATTGACGCTCCCCAGTGCCATGAGGGCTGTGTTTTTTGCCGTAAACACAGCGTTCGCCATGACAACTCCTTTTTTGCCAGCCTAATGCGAGACTGCATGAATGGCAGAAGGAACGACATACTCCTCAGTATTCGCATGCCCCCATTGCGCTCGTCCTCTGGCAATTTCCGCATCTGGCGCCCATTGTGAGTCAGGGCATTCGTTTGATCGTGCGCGCGAGGGATATTTCAATCTCTTGATTGCGGGACGAGTGGCACGTTCTGCCACACCTGGCGATACAGCAGAATCCTTGAGTGCCCGTCGTCGATTCTTGAATGCTGGTTGGTACGAACCCATTGTCACATCACTGCGTGATGCATTGGGTGTGGTGAATGGCCCCGTTCTGGATGTTGGCTGTGGAGAGGGCTATTACTTGTCGCACATTGATGCTCCAGCAAAGTTCGGCCTAGATATCTCCAAGAAGGCTGTTCAGATGGCGAGCAAGCAGTATCCAGAATCACAATTTGTGGTGGGCACTTCATTTCGTCTTCCGGTTCTGAATGAATCGTGCGCCGCGGTGTTCACCGTATTTGCACCGCACTCCTTCGATGAATACAAACGAGTGTTGCAACCCGGCGGCACGTGGGTCACCGTGACACCAGGACCACACCATTTGGTGGAGATGCGCCCCAAACGCGACGAGAAGATATTGGAACGTGAAGAACGCCGCGCTGCACCGCCTCAGGAAAGTGACGACGCGGAACGGGTGCAGTTCACACTCCATCTCACCGATGAAGCTGCGCATGATCTGTACACCATGACACCACTGCAGTTTCAAGCTTCGTCTGCCGAAGCGGTGCATCATGTTCGTGAGGTAAGTGTGGATGTCTGGGTGAGTCGTTCCACTTTGACAACGCACGTGAAATAGCGGAAACTCGTAACGTGTCGGCTGCAAAGAATCGCAACTTCGATGACGGGTATTACCGTCGCTTCTACGGAGAAGACGGTGTGCACGATGATGACCGCATCAACCACCTTGCCACCGCGGTGCATCACTTTGCAGCGTGGTGGGGAACGCCCATCACCTCGGTACTTGATGTTGGAGCCGGTATGGGAATGTGGCGAGATTGGTACGTCAACCATCACCCTGAGGTGAAAGTTCGTTCCACCGACATCAGCAAATACGCCTGTGAAACATGGGGCCACGAACTACGCGACATCTCCACGTGGAAACCACGGGGTCAATACGACCTGGTGATCAGCCACAGTGTGCTGCAGTATTTGGACAATGCATCATTCACGCAGGCAATTGCCAACCTTGCCTCGGCAACTCGATGGCTTTTGTATCTCGAGATTCCCACCAAATGGGACTACGAGAACATCGTGGATGAATCAAGTACCGACATGCAGGTGTACCAACGCAGCGCAGGTTGGTACCGCAAGGTTCTTTCCCCGCATTTTCAACAAGTGGGCGCTGGCCTATGGACACCACATAACGGCATCCTCATGTACGAATTGGAAGCAGCTAAGCCGTAGAGCGGCAATCAGGCGGTAGGTCGGAAGCGATACAAGGCATTGCCTTGACCGGTGTCGTGCCACACCACTTCCACTGGCATGCCCACTTTCACCGCATCAACATCGCATTCAACGATGTTGGTCATCACGCGAGGGCCTTCTGCAAGCTCCACATAGGCCACCACGAACGGACCGGCTTCCTTGTACAACATGGCACCTTTTCGAATGACAGCAAAGCTGTAGATAATGCCCTTGCCACTTGCATCGAACGTGGAGATGTTCTCTGTCCAACAAGAAGGACACTGTCGACGAGGAAACCACAACACGGTGTCGCACGCATTGCAGCGCTGCAATTGAAAACGGCCCTCTGCAGTTGCATCCCAGAAAGCTTTGTTTGCTTGGGTGACCAAAGGTGCGGGATTAGGCAAGGTGCTCATGCGTCTTCCTGTCCGAGAATAAGTGTGACTGATCCGTGACGGGAACCAAGGCTTCCGCCCGTTCCGTGCGCGAGTGCAATTTGACAGTTGGGCACTTGCACTTTTTCATGTGCTTCTCCGCGCAACTGTCGTACTGCCTCGATGACCTTCGTGATGCCACCGCGGTTTGATGGGTGGTTGTTGCACAACCCGCCACCATCGGTGTTGAACGGAAGCTTTCCGAATGGTGCAACCAGGCCACCATCGGCAACGAATGCTCCGCCCTTGCCCTTCTCACAGAAACCGAGATCCTCAATTGTCTGCAAAACGGTGATGGTGAAGCTGTCGTAGATGCTCGCGTAGTTGATGTCCTTGACGGTGACGCCTGCTTCTGCAAAAGCGCGAGGACCCGAATACACCGCGCCGGTGTGCGTGAGATCAATGCGCCCGTTGTTGGTGTGTTTGACTGCCTCGCCATGCCCAAGAATTTTCGCGTTGGTCTTACCCAGCTTCTTCGCCACTTCGGGTGACACCACCACAAGAGCACCGCCACCATCGGTAACAACACAACAATCGAGTCGGTGCAATGGGTCGGCCACCATTGGCGAATTCAACACATCATCAATGGTGACTGCATATGGCAAAAATGCGTTGGGGTTGTATTGCGCGTGAATACTTGCGGCAACTTTGATCTCCGCAAGCTGTTCAGCTGTGGTGCCGAATTCATACATGTGGCGTTGCGCAGCAAGTGCATATGAGTGTGGCGCACCCATCATTCCCCACACCTGTTCAAAAGCAGCCTCGGGACCAGGCGAGAACGAGGGACCCTGCCAACCACTCTTTGGCTTGCCTGCGAGCGTCACCAATGCAACGTGGCACTTTCCTGCCGCAATGGCAGCAGCTGCGTGGCCCACGTGTGCGAGGTACGACGATCCACCGGTCTCCGTGCTGTCGACGTAGGTGGGATTGATGTTGAAATAATCAGCCAACGTGAGCACGCCGAAACCAGCTGTTCCATCACAGAACAAGGCGTCTACATCTTCCATACCAAGGCCAGCATCGGCGAGTGCGCCGAGCGCAACATCAATATGGATGTCCCACACTGTTTTGTCAGGCAGGTCGCGTCCTGGATGCTCGTAAATACCGGCGATGTACGCCGCTCCCCTAATACTCATGGCTTTTCACTCACTAGTTCGGAAATCATCGAATCTCCATTAGAACAGGCGAGAGCCCTCGGGCACTCAGTCGGGGCCATGTGCGCTCGTGCGAATTACGGCACAGATGTAGTTGTAGTGATTCGCCGCACCGTGGTGGATGTGCGTGGCACCAACGTGGTGGTCGTTGTGGAAGACGTACGTGGCACCGTGGTGCTGGTTCTCACCACTGTGGATGTGGTGGACGGCGGCTTCTTTATTGTGGTGGTCGTTGTGGACCGACGCACCACCGTGGTGGTGGTACTACGAGCCACCGACGAAGAAGAGGACGAAGATGAGGATCGTGGCACCAGCGTTGTGTGCGTGGTGGAAGGCGCACCAGCGACGCGTGCAAGACGTACTGCGGCCTTCTTCAATGTCTTGTTCGCGATGGTCTTACCGGCGGCATCTTTGCTGTCCACCTCTGGCCCATTAATCGATTGCGAACTGGTGAGCTTGCCGTTCTTAGGAACCTTCACCACGACTTTGTCTTTGTTGTTTGACACGGTGACATTGGAGTCAAATTTCGGCGCAAGTGCAACGCCGTTCGCGGGATCCACAATCACCTCTGCACCATCAACACCTTGATTTCCGCGCGTATCAAGCGCACGTTCCGAGTTGATTTGGGTGCGAGAACCATCAGCGGTTGTCACCGACAATGTGACGGAACGAGTACCAGCATCCGATTCACCATTCGCGCTCACCACCTGCACCGAATACGACTCAGACAATTCTGGAATTTCAAGAGTGACAAGAGACGTTCCAAGTCCGCCCTTACCAACGGTGTACACGACTCCAGGAATGTCAGAAACGATTTGTGAATTCACGATTCCAGCGTGCTTGCCGCTCGCAGTAGTTACTAATAAACCTGCAGCAGGGTGACCCTTTGTGGATTTCACAGCGACACCCAGAATGGCGCTACCCTTCACGCCAGATGTGACTGCGCCAAACTCTTCGGAAAATGGACCCTTTCGCGCATCCATGGGAGTCAACTCAATGGTGCCCTTTCCGCCCGACCATGTGCTGCCTTCCCCATCTGGGTTCACAGCAGCCTCGTCATAACTCCACTTGTTTGTCTTTTCATCAACAGTGATGGCAGCGTTCTTACCGGGATAGTTGTTGTCATAAATGTGAATGGAATACACGCCAGCATTCTTTGTGACTGCGAATGGAGTAACGGAGTGGCCGTATCCGTTGCCGTAGATACCAATGGTGTAGCCCGTTTTCTTCTTCAGTCCATCAATCAATCGTGCAACGAGCGCAACTGGTTCCAACTTGCGAGATTCTGCTGCTGCCGAACGTACCTCTGGCATGAATTGCGTTGCCCACCACGTGTTGATTTCTTGGTCAATGGTGAGTTGTGGGCGCTGCAATGCAACAGCGTCACTGGACCCTGATTCCGCTTCCGAGGGGTCTTGCAAGCCGAGGAAGTAACGAAGCGCAAGGGTGGACATGCCTTCGCAACGTCCTCCGTCAAGCGCACTTGCCCATTGAGCCAAGGTGGATTCAGCCGATGGGTTCAGAACACAGTCATCTGCCGTGGTTCCTGATGTACACACCGTGGCTGCTCCGAACAGTCGAATCAATGTTCCCGTGTCCATGTCGTCGGTGTCGCCTTCAATCCCCGACCAGTTGGGAAATGCGAAGTCATTCTTGGACAAACGGAATCCGCTATCAACGCACAATTCGCCTTCGCCCAAACCAGCAGCGGCCGCATCACCAGAGCATGTCATCGATGTCGCCGATCCTGAATCACCCGATTTTGTTCCGCCGCAAGCAGCCAACACCAACAGCACCAGGCCCGCTCCGAGAGCACGACCACGATGACGAGAGGAAAACATCCGCATTCGTTCATTATGTCATCGAACAGTCGGCATCTTTTTATGCAACGACGCAGATGCGGACTGCACTACCATCGCTATATGGCATCAGGACATTGTTTATGCGGCGCAGTTACTTTCGAAATGACCGGAGACCCCATCGCGACTGCGGTGTGTCACTGCGATCATTGTCAGCGCCAAAGTGGCGGCGCATTCTCCGTCAACCTCATCGTGCACGAATCACAGGTTTCCATTAAGGGCGACCTCAAGTCATACATCGAGCGCGGCGAAAACAATGACGACGACTACGTACGTCGTAACTTCTGCCCCACGTGCGGCTCTCCAATTACATCCGAACTTCTCAAGACTGCTGGCGTGATTGCTGTGAAGGCAGGCGTGCTCAACGACAAGTCATCTGTGCAGCCCGCGGTTGAAGTGTGGTGTGAACACAAGCAGCCATGGGTGTCGCTTCCTGGCATTGCAGTGTCTCTCGAACGCGAGTCATAAACCATTCGCGTATGGCCGCTGAACATCGCATCTTCACAACAAGCGTCGCCAGTGTGTACCCGGCCTATGTGAACAAGCTGGAACGCAAAGGCCGCACGCAGGCCGAACTAGATCAAGTGATTCGTTGGCTCACGGGTTACACCGCAGCTGGACTTGCCAAAGTGCTGAAGAACGACACCGACTTCAAAACGTTCTTCGCCAAAGCACCGAAGATGAACCCCAACCGCCGCGCCATCACTGGCGTGATTTGCGGCGTTCGCGTGGAAGACATTGCAGAGCCCACAATGCAAGAGATTCGCTACCTCGACAAGTTGGTCGATGAGTTGGCAAAAGGCAAAGCCATGGACAAGGTGCTGCGCACCCTCAACGCCTGATCACCGCACGGTGAGGGCGATGGTTTTCGAAGCAACTTTCTTGCCCGACTTGTTGTAGGTCACCACTGCAACCTTGCATGTTCCCTTTTTGTAGGCGAACACTTTTGCACTGGTGGCTGCACACGTCTTTGTCGACTTGGACACCAACTTGTATGTACCGCCCGCTGGCTTCTTCAATCGTGAAAGCGACAGCATGTTGGCCTTGGTGAATGTCTTGCGACTCAATGATTTGCCAGTCTTTGTACGCACACCATAGGTGGGCTTCGAGAACGTGACTTGCGGAACCACGATGGTGAGACCGGTGGCATCATCTGCAGTCACTGTGTACTGAAGACCCACGTCTGTGGCAGTACCCGTGGTTGCATCAACAGTTGTTCCGTTTTCGGTGCGAGAGAAAGTGAGTGACGACAACGCAATCGATGGCGGAGCACCAAAGCATCCCACCACTCCGGATGTGGGAATGAACACCGTGATGTTTCCGAAGTTCTGTGTTCCGTCGAACTTGAGGTGCGGCCCACCAACTTCGAACGAGATGGCTGCATTCGAAGTGGCGCCCTTGGCTGGGCAAGAAGTGCGCATCCAGAAGTAATACGCCGACGAACTCCACGACATTCCCTGCAACGTGACGAAGTCGTCTTCTGCTGTGCCATTTTCGCCGTAGCGAATTGACACGCGAATCTCGATGTTGTCGGCGCTTGCACGATCTCCGTGATTCGTCTTCACGTTCAACACGCAATCTGCGGGCGCGGCGTTTCCGCAATCGTTTCCGTAGATGTCGCTGTAGCTGATGGGCTTCGTGGTGAGTGTGACCCGATTGGAGTCGTTCACATCAATAGTGAATGCACTCATCACTCCATGCCCCTGCGCTACAAGAGGCGTTGTGCCGGGTTCTGGCAAGAAGGAAACGGTGAACTGCTTGTTGAGGTCGGCAGTTACGAAGCGCCCTTGACCGCCCGAAGTGTTTGCGTCATAGCGACCACCAAAGACGTTGTAATCACGATTGCTGGTATCTCGGCACACCAGCAACCAGTAGTCCCCGTATCGCCCAGGTTCGGTGGGCGCCGTCAACACACCATCGATGGCAACGGTGTACGGGTTGGTGAGTGCGGTTCCCCCGTTGGTGCACGCAACAGTAGCATGCACCGGGGGGATGGAAGAAGACGAGACTGCAAGTCCGAGTGATGCAACGGCAACCACGGCAGAGACAACACATTTCCTCATGGCCGCAGAGTACACCTGAGATCTCGTGGACTTTTTCAAACGCACGACCGCCCCAACGCGAATCCGTGGCGGCCTTGGTTAGTGGTCGATACGTTCCATCGTGGCTCGGAACACCCCGGAATAGTCCCAAATGAGATGCTCACCCTCGAGATGACGAGTGACGCGAATGGCATCGTT
>JALQYL010000080.1 GCA_023254135.1 Ilumatobacteraceae bacterium
TAGAACGATCGGCAAGAATGCCGCCGTGGATTTTCGGGTGCAACGTGACGACGCGATGATCGAGAATGGGTGCAAGACCGGTGATCTCAGCAACATCGGTGACCGGAATGCCTGCATCGGCAATCACCGATGCAGTGCCACCGCTAGAAAGCAGTGACCATCCGAGAGAATGCAACGCCGAGGCGAACTCGACGATTCCTGTCTTGTCGTAAACGGAAAGTAGTGCGCGTGGCAATTACTTCAGCCCAGCAACAATTTCTGCCATGAGTGAACCAGCTTCCGTTGGGTTCTGACCCACCTTCACGCCTGCTGCACGCAACGCATCCATCTTGCCTTGAGCTGTTCCCTTGCCGCCCGACACGATGGCGCCAGCGTGGCCCATCTTCTTGCCAGCAGGTGCAGTAACACCAGCAATGTATGCAGACATTGGCTTGGTGACGTTTGCCTTGATGAACTCGGCTGCTTCTTCTTCAGCGGAACCACCGATTTCGCCGATCATGATGATGGCGTGTGTTTCGGGGTCTGCCTGGAACTCGCGCAAGCAATCGATGAACGATGTGCCTGGCACTGGGTCACCACCGATACCAACACAAGTTGATACGCCGATACCGCGCTGCTTGAGCTCGTAGAGAGCCTGGTAGGTAAGAGTTCCGGAACGTGACACGATGCCAACGTTGGGACCAGTTGCTGATGGAAGCTCTGCGATTTCGCCGGCGGTGATACCGATATTGCACTTACCCGGACTGATGATGCCTGGGCAGTTCGGCCCCAGCAAACGAACCTTGGGGTAATCACGAACGAGTGTGTTGTAGGTACGTGCTTCGTCCTGGGCAGGAATACCTTCTGTGATGCACACGATGAATGTGATTCCCGCAGCGGCAGCTTCAAGAATTGCAGCCGATGCAGCCTTTGGTGGAACGGTAACGAACGATGCTGTTGCACCTGTTGCGCTGACTGCTTCAGCCACGCTGTTGTACACGGGGATACCTTCAACGTCGGTTCCGCCCTTGCCTGGCGTTACACCTGCAACAACTTGTGTGCCGTATGCCTTGTTGCGAAGGCCGTGGTACTTACCCTGGCCTCCGGTGAGACCCTGCACGATGACTTTGGTGTTTTGATCAACGAAAATTGCCATGACGATGTGTCCTTACTTCGCGAGTGCCACGGCGGCCTGAGCGGCCTCGAGCATTGTTGGCTTGCTGGTGAGTTTTGACTCCGGAATGCCGGCGTTCTTGAGAATTTCGCGGCCTTCTTCGGCGTTGGTGCCGTCGAGACGAATCACGATTGGTGCGCGAAGATCGACGCGACCAAGGGCTTCAACGATGCCCTTTGCCACTTCCTCACCGCGGGTGATTCCACCGAAGATGTTGATGAAGATGCTCTTCACGTTCTTGTCGGAGTTGATCACTTCGAGTGCGCCAGCCATGAGGTCGGCGTTTGCGCCGCCACCAATGTCGAGGAAGTTGGCAGCAGTGCCACCCACCTGGTTCACCACGTCGAGAGTGCTCATTGCAAGACCTGCACCGTTGGCAATGATGCCCACTGTGCCGTCGAGACCGATGTACTGCAGACCCTTTTCGCGTGCAAGCTTCTCGCGTGCATCGAGTTCTTCCGTTGCCTTGAACTCTTCCCACTCTGGGTGACGGAAGTCTGCGTTTGCATCAAGGCTCACCTTGGCGTCCAGTGCATGCACTTCGCCGGTTGGCTTGAGAATGAGTGGGTTGATTTCTGCGAGGTCGCAATCACCTTCCACGAAGCAGCGGTAGAGCTTCACAAGAATGTCGGCAACGCCTGCTTGAGCCTTCTCAGGAATCTTTGCGTCGACAGCGGCCTTTGCTGCAGCTGCTGCGCTGAGGCCATCGACGGGGTCGATATGCAACATGAGAATCGCTGCAGGGTTCTTGGCGGCGACTTCTTCAATTTCCACGCCGCCTTCCTTGCTCAACATGAGAAGGTGCTTCTTTGCGCCGCGGTCAAGGGTGAATGACGCGTAGTACTCCTCGGCAATGTCGGATGCGTTCTCCACCCACACACGCTTCACAAGATGACCCTTGATGTCCATGCCGAGAATGTTTCCGGCATGAGTGCGCACTTCAGCGGCGTCGTTTGCAAGCTTGATGCCACCGGCCTTGCCACGTCCGCCCACTTGCACTTGCGCCTTCACCACAACGGGGTAGCCAGCTGCATCAGCAGCAGCAACCGCTTCGTCAACAGTGACAGCAACATTGCCGCGCGACACAGGAATGTCGAAGCGAGCAAAGTACTGCTTGCCTTGGTACTCAAAAAGGTCCATCGGTTAACCCTTACTTTCTTTCGTAGATCTTTATTCGCGACTATCGAGTTCGTCTTCAAGCCACTTACAAATGGCTTTCAACGATGATCCCGGTCCGAACACATTGCCAACGCCTTGCTCGCGCAATGCACGCGCGTCGGCATCGGGGATGACTCCGCCACCGAACACGAGAACTTCACCCATGTCGCGGTTGCGCAGTTCTTCCATGGTGCGAGGAAACAACGTGTTGTGTGCACCAGAGAGCAACGACAATCCGACAGCGTCAGCATCTTCTTGCAGAACGGTTTCAGCAATTTGCTCAGGGGTCTGATGCAGACCCGTGTAAATAACTTCAAAGCCATGGTCGCGCAATGCGCGGGTAATGGTCTTTGCACCACGGTCATGACCATCTAGGCCTGGCTTGGCTACGACAACTCGATAGGGGCGCTTCACAGAAGAGAAACCCTACGCCGAATGAGGGATTAGATACCAACCCGCCACAATGGAGGGATGCGTACGCCCCGCCTCCGCTCTCCCCTTGCCCGTGCCGTGGTTCCCGTTGCCGGCGGAATCGCGTTCTTTGCCTTGTTTTTCGGGGGTTTGTGGGTGGCAGCCATTGTCATCAACAACCGCGCAGACCCCACCTCGGCCATCAACAACAAAGTCTTCGAAGTAGGAAAAGTCACATCCATGGCAAAGGCCGTGGACAAAGACGGCCCCATTTTGTTCCCCGACCTTCAAAGCCCAGACGGAATTCGTTCAGTGGTGTTGGACCACACGGGCACAAACCCCGCCACCGGATGGCAGGTGTATTACGCGTATCCCGCGGACCGGGACGCCAGTTGTTTGGCGACACATGTGCAAGGCACGCGGAAGTTCACCGATTGTGAAGGACGCACGATCACGGTGGAAGCCTTGATGCCGCCTGCAGAAGTACGACCCATTGTGGAGAACCGCAAAACGTTGTACATCGATCTGCGCGGCATCACGTCGGGAAACAGCACAACAGTGCCGTAATTATTGACTATTTGGCAGCTGTGTTGTCGATGAGTCGAAGTGCGAACTCTTCGGCATGCGCCGCCAACTTGCCGCGGTGCAACGCAAGACCACCCAATACGTTGGCTCCGCATGATTCAAGTGCTTGCCCCATCACGTCGAGCGACTTGCCGGGGTTGAGCGCAAAAGTACAGAACGACACCGCCTGCTTGCCGGCCATGGATGGCAATCCACGAAGGCGATCAACAGCCCACGGGGCCTGACCCACCACAAACAGGCCATGCACCCAGGTGCCCACGATGACCGTGTCGGCCTCTTGAATGGCAGCGTGATCTGGCTGCTTCACAGGCGAGAATCCGGTGATGGACCAGCCCTCCTGCTGCAGATTGGCGGCGATGAGTTCGCCTGCCTTCCAGGTGTTGCCGGTGAGACTTTCTACAAGGATCGCTGCCTTCATATGCCCCATGTTAGTGCTGGGGCCTCAAGCGGCAGGCTGTTGCGTTACGAGAGCTTGGTGAGTGGGGCGTATGCCAAATCGAGGGTCTTACTACTGCGATTGGCAAAGCGAATGGTGGCTTCCAAACTGTCGCGGCGTTCGCGCAGCTCGGTGATGACGCCCTCGCCATAGACGGGATGCACCACGTCGTCGCCCACTTTCCAATCGGCGAACTTCGAGAGATCTTGGGCTTGTGCGGCTGGCTGGCTGACGATGCGCTCGGCGCGACGAGCACCAAACGTGCGGCCCTCTGGTTCGTCACTATCGCGTCGGCGGTATGACGGAATGCTCATGTTGTGCCAGTCGCCCGGGGTCTTGCCGTACACACGGCCGCTGTCGGCACCCGAATCAACGTTGCCCTGTCGATCGAACAGTTGCTCGGGAATTTCACCCAGGAAACGTGACGGAGGGTTGTATTGCGATTGGCCATACAACATGCGTTGCCATGCATGCGTGACATACAAACGCTCACGAGCACGGGTGAGGCCCACATATGCAAGTCGTCGTTCTTCTTCGAGTTCGGCAGGATCAATGAGAGCGCGACTGTGCGGGAAAATGCCCTCTTCACAGCCCACCAGGAACACGCATGGATACTCGAGACCTTTTGCCGAGTGCAGGGTCATGAGCACCACTTGATTCTCCGCACCCAAATCGTCGGTGTCGGCTTGCAGTGCTACTTCTTCAAGGAACTCTTCGACACTCGCCTTCTCACGCGTTGATGCAATGAGTTCGTGCAGGTTCTCCAAACGACCCGCCGCCTCGACCGTGTCTGCTTCGGCAAGTTCGTCGAAATAGCCACTGCTCGTGAGCGCGAGTTCGATGAGTGCCGCAGGTGTGTCGGACAGGTTTGCATTCATCTCTTCAATGAGCGAAACGAACGATGCAATGCCACGAGAAGCAGCACCCGAAACGCCAGCCTCGGTGCAGCGACGCATCGAATCGATGAATGAAATGCCGTGTAGTGCGGCGAATGCATCAAGTTTGCCGATGCTCGTGTCGCCGATGCCGCGCTTGGGCACATTGAGTACGCGCTTGATGCTCAACTCGTCGAGCGGATTGGCACCAGCTTTGAGATATGCAATGGCATCTTTGATTTCTTTGCGTTCGTAGAACTTGGTGCCGCCGACCACCTTGTACGGAATGAGACTTTCCCGTAACACCTGCTCGATCACATTGCTCTGTGCATTGGTGCGGTACATGATGGCAATGTCGCCCCATGCGCGGTGCTGATCATCGTGCAGTTCCTTTGCCGTGTTGGCAATGAAACGAGCTTCGTCGTATCCATCGTTGGCGTAATAACGAACGATCTTCTCGCCGTTGCCCGATGAGGTCCATAGATCCTTCGGCCGTCGTCCGGCGTTTTGCGAGATAACAGCGTTGGCCGCGGAAAGAATGGTTTGCGTGCTGCGATAGTTCTGTGCGAGCACCACCACCGTTGCCTCGCCAAACGCATTCTCAAATTGGTCGATGTTGCGCATGTCTGCGCCGCGGAATTTGTAGATGCTCTGGTCGCTGTCGCCCACCACGCACACGTTCTTGTGCAACTGCCCCAGCTGCAAAACGATGCGGTTCTGTGCCTGGTTGGTGTCCTGGTATTCGTCGATGAGAATGTGCTGGAAGCGCTCTTGATACACGCGCAAAATGTTGGGATACTTCTCGAACAGCCGCACCACATTCACCAGAATGTCGTCGAAATCCATGGCGCCGGCCTTCAGCAAGCGGTTCTGATATTCGGTGTAGATGCCAGATGTGCGACGTTCGTGAGGATTGGTTGAAGTGTCGTGCGCCGTGGCCGGCGAGATGAGTTCGTTCTTCCACAAACTGATCTTCGACTGCGCACCCTTCGACGGAAATACCTTGGGGTCGAGATTCATGTCGCGAATCACGTAGCCAATGAGACGCTTCGAATCGTCGGAGTCGTAGATGGTGAACTGCTTCGGGTAACCCAGCACTTCAGCATGTTGACGAAGAATGCGCACGCACGCTTTGTGAAACGTGGTGACCCACATGTTGCGCGCAGTAGGGCCCACCAACCCTGCGACGCGCTCGCGCATCTCTTCGGCCGCCTTGTTGGTAAACGTGATGGCGAGAATGGATTGCGGATGCACGCCCTGCGACATGAGCCATGCGATGCGTTGCGTGAGCACGCGTGTTTTTCCGGAGCCGGCGCCAGCCACCACCAACAATGGTCCACCAGGGTGGTACACCGCTTCTTCTTGGTCGGGATTCAGCGGAAAGTCAGACATGGCTCCGCCAGTGTAGAAGCGGGCTGCGTCGCGACGGTGTTACGCGCGTGCGTTGATGCGGAATGGCAAGTTACGTGGACCGCGCACCTGACCGGTGCTCCATGTGACTTGCTCCGTGAGATCCAACTCGAAGTCTGGGAAGCGCTTGAGGAAGACCTCGATGGCGACATTCATTTCCAGACGAGCAAGGTTGGAACCGATGCAACGGTGAATACCGAGACCGAATGCCGCGTGACGGTTTTCTTCGCGGTCGATGACCACTTCTGCCGGATTCGCGAATTGATTCTCATCGCGGTTTGCTGCAGGGAATGGAAGAAGAACGCGGTCTTCTTTCTTCATCTGCACACCGTGGAATTCCATGTCCTCGGTGACCATGCGAGCCATGGTGACGGGTGCGTATGCACGAAGGAACTCTTCGACGGCCTGCGGAATCATTTGAGGATTCTCGACGAGGCGGCGACGGT
>JALQYL010000081.1 GCA_023254135.1 Ilumatobacteraceae bacterium
CACTGCGCACGCACACACCGTCACACAGGAGTTCGTATGTGGCCCGCACGTGCGACAGGTCGCTGAAGGACAGACGATTGCGTATGGCCAACTGTGCATTCGCACCCTTGCCAGCGAGAGTCACTGCGACGGGGCGATGCACCCACGCGAGTTCACGCATCACGGGATGCGGTGTGAGATCGCTGTGATTCAACCCGTCGGCCACGAAGTTGCCATCGGTGGGTGCATCACCGAATTGACCGCCGTATGCGTATCGCCACACACCCTTGCCCAACTCTTGGCGAATACCGTGGTCCTTCCACTCCCACACGAAGCCACCCTGTACACCGGGCGTGTTGTCGAACACCTGCCAGTAGTCAGCAAGCGAACCGTTGCTGTTACCCATGGCATGGCTGTACTCGCACATGATGAGCGGGCGTGAACCCTTTCCACTTTCGCCGTACATTCGCACGGCATCGATGGGTGCATACATGGGGGCCACCACATCGGTGACATCCAACCCACCATCGAACCAATTCGTGTGGAACACCGCGGGTTCGTAGTGAATGATGCGTGAAGGGTCATAACTACGAACCCAGTGCGCAGCGGCATCGTGCACACTGCCGTAGCCACTCTCGTTGCCCAGGCTCCACATGATGATGCTCGGATGATTCTTGTCGCGTTCCACCATGCGAGTGATGCGCGAGAGAATGGTGTTTCGATAGCGAGAGTCGTGGCACAAGCTGGTGTTGAATCCATGACTCTCCACGTTCGCTTCATCAATCACGTACAGCCCGTATTCATCGCACAGGTCATAGAAACGGGGATCACTCGGATAATGCGAACAACGCACCGCGTTCACATTGTGCAACTTCATGGCCACCACATCGGCACGCATATCTTCAAGCGTGACTGCCTTGCCACGCACCGGGTGATGATCATGGCGGTTCACGCCCTGAATCATGATTCGCTCACCATTCACCAGAAGATTGCGGTCGCGAATTTCAATGTGTCGGAATCCGGTGACAACCGGAACGCATTCAACTACATCACCATCGGGCGACACCAGTTCCACCATCACCCGGTATCTGGTGGGAGTTTCTGCGCTCCACAGTTGCACACGTGGAATCTTCCACGAGATGTCACACACATTGCCGGCGTAGATGTATGGGCTCTGGTTGGTGGGTACTCGACTTTCGTGCGACTCCCCCATGCGATCGCCTTCAATTGTCTCCAACCATGTGCGCACCACGAAGCCGCGTGGCATCACCGCATCAGAAGCGCACTCCACACTGGCTCGCACACGTAGTTCACCTCGTGGGCGCGACACGAGTGAATCGACATCAACGTTTGCATCAACACGAACATCGGCGAGACCAACATGACCGCGTGATTCCAGGTACACCTCTCGGTGCAATCCGGCCATCCACCATTGATCCTGGTCCTCCACGTAACTCTGCGCCGTGTATCGACACACCACGATCGCAATGTCATTGGTGCCCGCAACGAGACACTCGGAAATCTCGTATTCGCTGGGCAATCGACTATCGCTACCGAAACCGACGTATGTTCCGTTCACGTACAACGCGTGCATGCTCTCGGCTCCACCAACATGAACAATGGTGCGACGCTTCTTCCACTTTGCGGGCAATGTGAACGCGCGACGATGCACAACAGTGGGCAACTCGTCGGGAAGATGCGGTGGTCGCCCTTCCCACGGCATGGTCACGTTGGTGTAGTGCGGAAAATCTCCCAGACCTGCGAGTGTCCAGTTGCCCGGAATCTCCATGGATTTCCATTTCGAAGTGGATCCCGAAAGCGCAGAGGCTGGTACCTGGCCCGGATGAGGGAACCTCTTGATGTGCCATTCACCATTGAGCGACTTTCGCCACGGCGAAGTGGAACTACCCCGCGCATCATGTTCGTTGTCGAATGCAGCGTGCGTTGCGCGCATGGGCAGGCGGTTGTGTGACACCAGTTCCGGATCTGCCCACCATGCGAATGCGCTCATTGCACCACTTTGCCACTTAATTCCACTGGCTGCGCATGTGTCGCAATGTGGTGGTGCGAATGTCATTCCAGGTTCCACCCACCATGTTTCGCACGGTGCCCAGCGATGGCACTTTTTCCGCAGCATTCACCGTTTTTCGCCACTCATCGAATTGGTGGCTGGCCCCGCGATATTCAGCGGTGAGCAGGAATCTCTGTACGAATTGCACCAGTTGTTCCTGTGTCCACGTGCGCGAGTAATTGTTGCGCAAGGGCTGCCCACTTTCCACGCCCACCAAATTGCATGCATCGGTCCATGAACCGAACAACTGCACGATGCGAGCAACGCTGGGACCCTTCACTCGGCCACTCTTGATGAGTTCGGTGTACGCCTGATGACTCAACGGCTTGGCCATGAGACTTGCCGCCTGCAATGCCGCACGTGCTCGATCACGTGTAGCCGCGATTGCATCGCTTTCCACGCGCTGCGCTGGCTGCTCCAACTCATCCTCGGCCAACACCAGCCAGTCCACTGGGCCGGCAGCTGCAGTGATTTCGGGCAGAGGTCTATTGAGATCTCGTGCGATTTCCTGCAACGTGGAACCAGGACGCTGCAACAAATAGTCACCGATGGCGTTGGTGAGTTCGCTGCGTACTTGCTTTTTTGTGGGCCCAGAACTCTTTCGGGTTTTCGTGGCGGGTGGTGGCGTAATGCCTGCGCGCGCCAGAAACTCACCCAACGTACGAATGTGCTCTCTCTCCACCCCGCCTTCTTCAACAAGACCCAACTCGGTGGCGGCCCACGCAAATGCCGGCGTTATTTCAGCAAGTGGAACACGCTCGGGCACGGCATTGACAGTAGTGGGCTACGCACCAATGGCCGCGGAGCAATAGAGTCATGACATTCGCAAAGGGGGCGATTGTGACCGCACATCTTGAACACGAATGGACGTCTCTACTTCCAGCCGGCGACACGCACCCGTACCGCACAGGCGCATGGAAGCCCCAAACACGCGAGTGGACCGCCACTGATATGCACGTGGAAGGCGAGATTCCCACCGACTTGAATGGTGTGTACTTGCGCAACACCGAGAATCCATTGGTGCCTGCAGTGGAGCGCTACCACCCCTTTGACGGTGACGGCATGATTCACGCCATTTCATTCCGTGAAGGTGTCGCCGAATATCGCAATCGCATGATTCGCACCGAGGGTTTGCTCACCGAAATGGCAGCAGGGTCCGCTCAGTGGTCGGGTCTTGCCGAATCTCCGTTGAAGGCCGCTCGTGAAGATGGTTGGGGTGCGCGCACACGCATGAAGGATGCGTCGAGCACCGATGTGGTGGTGCACAACGGTCGCGCACTCACCAGTTTCTACCAGTGCGGCGAGTTGTACCAATTGGATCCGTTCACACTGAACGACGAGGGACGCGCAACATGGAACGGTGCGTTCCCATCGGCTGGCGTTTCAGCGCACACCAAGATCGACGAAGCAACCGGCGAGTTGTTGTTCTTCAACTACGAAACCACGTATCCGTACATGCACTACGGCGTGGTCGACAAGACGGGAAATCTGGCCCATTACACGCCCATTCCGTTGCCTGGTCCGCGTTTGCCGCATGACATGACCTTCACCGAGAACTATTCCATTCTCAATGATTGCCCGTTGTTCTGGAACGAAGATCTCATTGCTCGCGGCATTTACGCCACACAATTCCACAAGGAAATGCCCACTCGCTTGGGAGTGATTCCCCGATACGGCACCGAGAAGGACATCAAGTGGTTCGAGTGCGATGCAACATATGTGTTGCACTGGATCAACGCCTATGAAGAGGGCGACGAGATCATCATCGATGGCTATTTTCAGTTCGACCCATCACCATCTGTTGCACCTGATGCAACGTTGGAGCAGCGCATGTTCCGCTTCCTCGACTTGTTCGCGCTGCAATCAAAGCCATATCGCTGGCGACTGAACATGAAGACCGGCGCCGTGAATGAAGGGCCGCTCTCCGACACCGTCACTGAATTCGGCATGATCAATCCATTCATTGCGGGCAAGAAATACGACTGGGTGTACAGCGTGATTCCTGCCGACGGATGGTTCGGTTTCGAAGGTCTCATCAAGCACAACGTGCAAACGGGTAGCGAAGAACGTTTCAAGCTTCCCGATGGCATGTATGCCAGCGAAACCGTGTTCGCACCACGCCCGAATGCCACCAGCGAGGACGATGGATACCTCATCACGTTCACCATGGATGTTCCGAACGACCAGAGCCATTGCGAGATCTTTGATGCATTGAATCTGAGCAGTGGTCCCATCGCTCGCATTCGCCTGCCAGAGCGCATCTGTAGTGGCACTCACGCCACCTGGGCCGACGCCCGCTCCCTCACGATGATTGGTTAGAAACATTCAGAGCGGCGCGACGCTCGCGACGTCGTTTGTTTCTTCTGTCTCGTTTGAGTTGGTCGAGTCGAACCTGTTGTTGTCTCTCATGCTCCGCAATGTGTGCGGGGTCGATCATCTTTTGGTAGGCAAGTCGAGACGGATCGTGAGTATCGGGCTTGTCCAGCCCCGGACGCATTTCGAGACCACATGCCGCAATGAGCCGAACCAATGTGTCCACGGTGGGCGAGGTTTTCCCAGATTCGATATCTGAGATGGCTGACTGAGTTGTCCCAGACTTTTCAGCTAATTGGGCCTGCGTCAGGTGGCTCATGGTGCGAGCGAGTTTGAGAATGGAACGGGAATATTCCTCAACTGCCATGGTCTAATTTTATCGGTAATTACATATTTCCGAAGACCACGAGATGATTCCCGTAAAATCTGACTGGAATTGTCGGGAATTCCCCTAGCCTGCATTCCTTATGCAGTTCCCCATCAATCTGAACCTCGTGGGTCGGCCCGTTCTGGTGGTGGGCGGAGGCCGTATTGCCTACCGCAAGGTGCAACAACTTCTGGCTGCCGGCGGTGAAGTAACGGTGTTGGCGCCCGAGATTCTGAATGACTTCAACGACCTTCCCGTTCGCCAGGTGCAGCGCGCATATGAACATGGTGACGCCTCATCGTTCAGACTGGTGATCACCGCCACGGGCAACGTTGAAGTCGACCAACGCATTTACGACGAGTGCGAGGAGTTGGGTATCTGGATCAACAGTGCCGATGACCCCGCACGTTGTTCGTTCACATTGCCTGCTGCGTTTCGACGTGGCCCTGTGATGGTCACCGTGTCAACGGGTGGCGCCAGTCCTGCGCTTGCATCATTCCTGCGTTCCGAATTGGAACAATTAGTCGGTCCTGAGTTTGCAGAAGTTGCTGCAAAACTCGCAGCGCAGCGCGCACAGTTTCATG
The DNA here is from genome assembly GCA_023254135.1 of Ilumatobacteraceae bacterium. Lineage (GTDB taxonomy): Bacteria > Actinomycetota > Acidimicrobiia > Acidimicrobiales > Ilumatobacteraceae > UBA2093. Next base: position 5,315 of record JALQYL010000081.1, read on the forward strand.
CCAACGGAGTTTCCACCGAGGATGTGGATTGGAAGCCCATCATTCGCGAGGCATTGCAAGAAGCAGCTGTTGAGTGCCCTCATTTGTTGCAGTCACTCACACCTGCAGGAGCAACAGCATGACCGTTCATCTTGTTGGTGCAGGACCTGGAGATCCCGACCTTCTCACGCTGAAGGCCGCACGTCTGATTGGCGAAGCCGATGTAATTGTGCACGACTACTTGTCGAACGATTCCATTTTTTCGTTGGCAAAGCCCGGCACAGAGTTCATTGATGTGGGCAAGAAGCCCGGCAACCCCACACCGCAAGAGTTGATCAATTCATTGCTGGTGCACCTTGGTTCCCAAGGATTGAACGTGGTGCGTTTGAAAGGTGGCGACCCTTTCGTATTTGGTCGCGGCGGCGAAGAAGCACAGGCACTCATCGATGCACGCATCCCCTTCACGGTGGTGCCGGGAATTACTTCAGCCATTGGTGTTCCTGCTGCTGCGGGAATTCCGGTGACACATCGCAATGTCTCCCCTGCGTTCACCGTTGTTACCGGACATCGCGAGAGCGGTGGCGCAACGAACATTGAGTGGGAAGCACTTGCCAAAGTGGGTGGCACCATCGTGATTCTCATGGGTGTTGCAGAACGCGCCGTGATTGCATCGCGCCTCATGGCCGGCGGTCTACACGCAAATACTCCTGTAGCAGCAGTGCGTTGGGGTACTCGCGCTGAACAACACACCACGCGCACCACATTGGGTGAATTGGGAGAAGCCACATTGCGCGCGCCCAGCACCATTGTGATTGGCGCTGTTGCTGCATATGAATTCATTGATGGCGTGCATGTTGACTCTGCGGTGGCGGGTTCCTAATGCGTCGCTCTATAGATGTGGTGCAAGTGGACGCAACGCAGATTCCGCTCGATGATGCAGAACCTGTCGCGTGGACCGTTGCCATCAGCGACGACTACGACGATGCAGAACCACGCATCCAACTCACCGTTGAGCCACTGGGCGGCGCGGGCGAAGGCCTTGTTGCGCACCTCGGGGCTGACAACGCACGTCGTTTGCGCAAGGCACTTGCTGATGCGCTTCATGAAATCGGAGAAAAGGAATAACCATGAGCACAATCCGTACAAACCCCGTCATTG
>JALQYL010000082.1 GCA_023254135.1 Ilumatobacteraceae bacterium
CATTTTCACGGGCACTTCTGTTTCACGTTCAATGCGCTTGGCAAGTCCGCGCAACATGCCACCACCGCCCACCAAGTACATGCCGCGAATGAGGAAGTCTTGTGCAAGTTCTGGTGGAGCCTTTGCCAAGCAACGCTTCACGGAAAGAACCATTGCTGCAACCGGCTCGTCAATGGCAAAACGCACTTCTTCAGCGGTGAGTCGCACAGTTTTGGGAAGTCCGGTTACCAAGTCACGACCGCGAATGTCAGCGCTGCGATCTTCAGGGCCTGGCTCTGCAGAGCCAATTTGAATCTTGATTTCTTCAGCAGTGCGTTCACCAATGGCGACGCCGTGTTCACGACGCACGTAACTCTGGATTGCGGCGTCGATGTCGAAGCTGCCCACGCGAATTGCTTCCAGTGCCACAACGCCGCCAAGACTGATGACCGCGGTTTCTGTGGTGCCACCACCAATGTCGATCACCATGTTGCCCACGGGTTCGTCAATCGGAAGGTTGGCACCAATGGCTGCCGCCATGGGCTGTTCAATCAATTGCGCATCGGAAGCACCAGCGCGGCGAGTTGCGTCGGTCACTGCGCGACGTTCCACTTCGGTAATGGCCGACGGCACACAAATCACCACTTTGGGGCGCGTGAAGCGAGAAACACCTACGCGCTGCAACAACAAACGAATCATGCGCTCGGTGATGTCGAAGTCGGTGATGGCACCGCCACGCAACGGTCGCACAGCCACGATGTAGCTAGGGGTACGGCCAATCATGTCCCAGGCATCGTGACCGGTGGCCAACACTTCACCTGACTGACGATTCACTGCAATCACCGAAGGTTCGTTGAGAACGATGCCCCTTCCCTTCATGTACACCAACGTGTTCGCGGTGCCAAGGTCGATTGCAAGGTCACGTGCCATTAACGGCCCCACCTGTCTTCAGAAGTGTTGTGATGAACGGAATTGCGACGCGCTTCGGGAGAAAGTGCATCAATGTGTCGACGGAATTGTGCGATGCCATCATCGATACGCACCTTGCGATTATCGAGATACACCAACACCAACAAAGCTGACCCAGAGATCATTGCCATGACAGTGAAGAAACCAGTGATGAATGACATGGCAATCATGATGCGTTACCTGAGACCTTGTTGGGCGCAACAATGTCTTGAGCGCGAGTTCCCCAGTCGGAACCGCCCGACCAATTTTCTTTCTTCCAAATGGGTGCACTCTCTTTCAGTGCATCAATGGCAAAACGAGCAGCGTCAAATGCGGCGGGGCGATGACCCGAAGCGACAGCAACCACCACGGATGACTCGCCCAATTGCAGTTCACCTGTGCGATGCAATATGGCGATTCGCTTTGCATCGGGATAACGGGTGCGGGTTTCGGCAGCAATGGAGGTGAACACGGGAATCACGGCATCTTCATATGCCTCATACTCCAACGAAGTCACATCTGTACGACCATCGGCATGGTCACGCACGGTGCCGGAAAAAAGCACCACAGCCCCACAATCTGGGCGTACTGCCCATTCATACACCTGGGCGATGGGCAATTCTGACGCAGTGATTTCGAACCACTCATCTCCTTGCATCGGTGCCACCATGTCCTCATCGTACTAGTACCCACATAGGTGATGCCTGTGATGCCGACGCCCCTCAACAAGTTCATGGGGTTAATGTCTCTCTCTTGTGAGCGACGACCGCGAATGGCAACACCCTGCAGAACACGCCGCAGTCAACAACCACGGATTCATCATGAATCCGCCGCCATTGGCAAAGCGACTCGTGGTGCTCACGGCCACCATCAGCCTGCTCACCTCGTTTGCCGTGCTCTTCGTCGCCATTCCCAAAGGAATCGACGAATACGTGGATGCTCCAGAGACCACCACCACCATTGCCGTGGTCAAGGGATCCGCACGGTCATTCCTCGGCACTGTGACCGTCAACAACAGAACCTCGTGTGCAGTGGAATTCGCCCCGAACATATGGATTGCATCCGCCGATGAGCTGGGAGACGCCACATCTGCCGTACTCACCGCCGCCACCCAATCGAAAATTCCGGTGCGGCTGTATCGATCACCTTCTGTTCCCTACCTGGTGGTGGCGTCTACCGACCTCCTCACCGCGCAATCAAGTATTTCCTTCACTCGTCAAGACAGCGACAACGTTCATCGGCTCTCCACTTCCTCGGTCTTCGACTGTGTGAGTCGTCACGCCATGACGGTGCAGAAGACCGCGACACAATTCGCCACCAAGAGTGAGACGCCCGTTTATGTCTCTGGTGATGTGCACGGAATGGCGGTCGTGGTCGGGCCCGGGAACTCAATCCTCGGCTTTGTCTGCGAGCGCGACCACTCTCAATGGTTGGTGAAACCTCGCACGCTCGTCGATCTCGTCTCCACTGCACGCTGACGCAGCCGGCATCGCTTTCGCGTGATGCTCATCTAGCCTGAAGCCATGTCCGATGACGATATGAACATGCCAAACCCCTTCGGAGGTTTGCCGTTCTTCAACGACATGATGCGCGCCATGGCGAGCCAAGGTCCGTTGAATTGGGATCTTGCACAGCAGTTCGCACAATTGGGTGCCGTTGGTGACTCTGCCGATCCCGAGCCAGATCCGTCCACGCGCATTGCATACAACGCCCTCGCAGACATTGCAGATGTATACGTACGCGAGGTGACCCAACGCCCGACTGGCCCCAAAGATTCACACGTGGAAATACTCACCACCACGCGTGCGCGATGGGCTCATCGCACGCTCACCGACCTTCGCCCACTGTTCAATGACTTGGCCACCGCACTCGCAAAGCGCGATGCACCGGATGCGTCTGGCGACCCCATGGCTGCCATGCTGAACAACCTTTCCACCATGATGGCGCCCGCTCTCATGGGAATGAGCATTGGCTCCATGGTGGGCGCACTCGCATCACACGCACTTGGCCAATATGAGTTGCCCTTGTCGCGTCCGTTCGCTTCAGAGATTCTCATCGTCTCATCGTCGGTCGATTCTTTCGCCAGCGATTGGAGCATTGCAACGGACGACATGCGTATGTGGGTGCTCATTCATGAACTTGCATCGCACGCCGTTCTTGCTTCACCCGCCATCGAAGAAGGGTTGTCTTCCATGGTGCGTCAACACGTGTCGGGATTCCGTCCTAATCCCGAAGCCCTCATGGAGTCGATGGGCGATATCGATCCCACCGACCCCAATGCGCTTGCCGGAATTCAGAACATGTTCTCTGACCCCATGGTTCTCATGGGTGCGGTTCGTTCCGCGGAGCAAGAAGCACTTGCTCCATTCCTTGATGCTCGCATCGCGGCCATCTCTGGCTACATCGACTTCGTGGTTGACTCCGTCTCCACACGATTGTTGGGCGCATCGTCTCCCATTGCAGAAGCCGTGCGCCGACGTCGCGTGGAATACGGCACCGATGCGCAACTCATTGAACGACTGCTGGGCATTTCCACCACTCGCGCCCAACAACAACGTGGTCGTCAGTTCATCAATGGCGTGGTGGAACGAGAAGGCTCCAACGCACTGACCCAAATGTTGGCATCCGCCAGCAATTTGCCCACTCCTAACGAGGTGGATGCGCCCGGTTTGTGGCTCGCTCGCCTCGAGACCTTGTAGACCGGTTGGGAGTGGCGCCGTTATTGGTGCGCACGTAGTTCACTGCACCGATCACTCCAACGATGGCCACAATGGCAAACCCCACGGCACCGCTAGGACTCAATGCCACGGGAATGAGCCCACCCAACACCCACGCCATTTGATTTTGTGTTTCAAACCTGGCAAACGCACGACCTCGGTTGGCGTCGGGTGCACCGCTCTGCACTGTTGACTCGAAGGCCAATCGCCCAATGGCTGCAGACGCATTGATTACTGCCGCCAATGCGATGCCACCCACAACACGGTCGTACCAGGTGGCCGCGATACCTGCGATGGCGATTGCAATCAGAGACGCCATGAGCATGGTCGATTCACGCATCTTGTCGCGCAAGTACGGTCCCACGAAGTTGGCAGCCAATGTTGCAAGACCCGACATGGCTACAGCAAAACCGAACCACGCCGTGCCCGCATCTTCACCGCGCAACCAAAATGCCAGGTGGAAGAACATGAACCCCACAATGCCGCGCAGCACACGCATTGCATTGGCCGCGTTGACCACGACGGGAGAATGCAATTCTTCATCTTCCAATTGCCGATTGCCCCCATTGACCGACACCATCTTGGGCAAGCGATACGCATTCAATGCGGCAGCAACATATGCGAGTGCACCCAACATGAGTGTTGCTTGCGAACTAATGAGTTGCAAAGTCGCGGCAGGTATCGCCATGACAAAGCCAGTGATACCGGCCACTTGACCCAACTTGCTGTTTGATGCCACCAGTTGTGATTCGTCCTTCACAATGCTGGGGACAATCGCTGATTTTGCAATGGCGTAGGTCTTGCCCAGAATCAACGCGGCAAACGCAAGCGGAAAAAGCCGTAATGAATCCAAGTTCCACGCCATGGCAACAAGAACCACGGCACGCAAGGCACCCACCAACATCACCACGGCACGATGTCCGCCGCGCATGCGATCAATGGCAGGGCCCACCAATGGCGACACCACCGCGAACGGGGCAATACTCACTGCCAAAAACAGAATCACCTTTGTGCGGGCAGCATCGGGGCTGATGGAGAGAAACAGCGAATCGGCCAACGCAATGGCCATGGTGGTCTCACCCACGGTCATGAGAGCGTGCACACGCGACATGCGAGCGAACGGGGCCACAGCGGGCAATCCATTGCCCACTAATCCGTTCTCTCGGCGGTGACTGCTCACCTTGCGATGTTACGCCGAACGTTGCTTGTCGTATTTGTATCCCAAACCACGAATCGTGATGATGCGCGTGGGATTACCTGGGTCTTCTTCAATCTTTGAACGCAAGCGCTTGATGTGCACGTCGAGAGTCTTCGTATCGCCCACATAATCGCTGCCCCACACACGATCAATGAGGGTTTCACGAGGCAATACACGACCAGCATTGGCCAACAGACTATGCAGCAGTTCAAATTCTTTCAGCGGCAACGACTGGGCTTCGCCGCGAATGACTACCTCGTGCTGATCCGGGTCGAGAACCACATCACCAACCGACAATGTGGCATCGCTCAATTCACCGCCACGCTCAGACGGAGAACGGCGCATCACTGCGCGCATACGGGCGGTGAGTTCACGGAGACGGTACGGCTTGGTGACGTAATCATCGGCGCCCACTTCCAGGCCCACCACCGTGTCGATTTCTGCACCTTTGGCGGTCACCATGATGATGGGGGTCATGGTCTTCTTGCGCAGTTGACGGCATACGTCGATTCCCGACATTTTGGGCAACATGACATCGAGCAAGATCACATCGGGCTGCACGATGTCGTACATGTCCAGTGCCTGCAAACCATCGCGCGCAACTTCCACACGGAATCCTTCACGCTTCAGCCCAATCTTCAGAGCCTCTACAAATGATTCCTCGTCCTCAACCACCAGGACAACGGGAGCGTTCACACTCATGTTCTATCTCTGAAACCCTGGAAGAGAAAGAACAAATGTCGTTCCTTCACCTTCTGTTGAGCGAACGTTCACCTCACCGCCATGATTGGTGGCTACATGGCGAACAATGGCAAGACCCAGTCCGGTTCCGCCAGTTTCACGACTTCGTGCTTGGTCCACGCGATAGAAACGCTCAAACACGCGGTCAACATGTTCGGGTGCAATTCCAATTCCTTCATCAGAAATAGAGATATTCACCATGGAGCCAACCACTCCTACTGTGACCGTGACCGTTTTACCGTTCTCGCTGTACTTCACGGCATTCTCAACCAGATTGGAAATGGCCGACACAATCTGGCGATTGTCACCCACCACCACCAATTCCTCGATGGGAAGTTCTTTCACAATCTTGATATTGCGTTCATCGGCGGAGTGGTGAACGCGAGCGACACTCTCATTCACCAACGACACGACATCTAGTTCGTTCTGGCGCCATGATCCACGAAACTCAATGCTCGCTAGTTCGAGTAAGTCATCAATGATGCGAGCCACACGATGTGATTCAGCCACCATGCGTTTAGCCAACGGCGCCAACTCCGATTGCTCGTGTTCCGTCTCGCCCACAATTGTCTCTGCAAGTACAGATAACGCACCAACAGGCGTCTTCAATTCATGACTGATATTTGCCACAAAGTCGGTCCGCACTTTGTCAGTAATGAATCGTTCAGTGATGTCTTCCAAGACCACCAACGCACCACCGTTAATCAATGAGATTGATTTAGCCTCAAGCGTTCGCTGTGGTGGGCCATCAATGGTGAGTTGCGTTGTTTCTGTTTCGCCGCGAAGCGCACGCAAGGCCATCTTGTTGATGGATGTACGCACATCTTGACCTGCAGATACTGCAT
>JALQYL010000083.1 GCA_023254135.1 Ilumatobacteraceae bacterium
TCGGCGATTCGACCTGAAATGATGAGCGGTGTGCGAGCTTCGTCGATGAGGATGCTGTCCACTTCGTCGACGATTGCAAAGTTGTGTCCACGTTGCACTTTGTCGTCCAGCGAGCCGGCCATGTTGTCGCGCAGATAATCGAAGCCAAATTCGTTGTTGGTGCCGTACGTGATATCGCATGCGTAATCTGCGCGCTTCTCGGCCGCTGATTCACGCAAGCCGGGAATGACAAGGCCAACACTGAGTCCCATGTACTGGTGGATGCGACCCATCCATTCGGCATGGAAGCGAGCCAGGTAATCGTTCACGGTGATGACGTGCACACCCTTGCCCGACAAACCATTGAGATAGGCGGGAAGCGTGGACACCAAGGTCTTGCCTTCACCCGTCTTCATTTCGGCCACCCAGCCAAAGTGCAACGCTGCACCACCCATGAGCTGCACATCGAAATGGCGCTGACCAATGACACGAGACGATGCTTCGCGCATGACGGCGAAGGCCTCAAGCAAAAGATCATCGAGGCTCTCTCCGCGGTCCAAACGGCTGCGGAACTCCCCTGTCTTGGCACGCAGTGCGTCGTCGGACAAGAGGGCCATTTCAGGGCCCAGGGCGTTGATATCAGGAACAAGACCTTGGAGGGCCTTGACTCGCTTGCCATCACCGGCGCGGAGGACGCGATCAAGAACTTTCATGCAGTAAATGAGCCTACCTGTGGGTACCCCATGAGCCAGTTCGTTCTATTGCCAAGAACAAGACAAGAATCGTCCTCTATGAGCCCAAGAACAGTGGATGCAGTGATTTTTGACCTCGGAGGCGTGATCATGCGCAACGGGGGCCCCAGCGACTTCACACGCCGCTATCCCGATCACGACCCGCACGTCATTGCCGAAATCGTGATGGGGCCGCACCACTTAGACACAGACCACCAATGGCACCGGGTGGAACGTGGCGAAATCACGCTCGCCGAATGCAGAGCCATCACCAAAGAGATGCTCGATGCCAAAGGAATCGTGGCCACCGTGCCTCCTGAAACCACCAACACCAGCGGTGGTCCATCTTTCAACTTCCAACTGAACGATGACATGGTGTCGTTCATTCACGACTTGAAGGGCGCCGGAATCCCCATTGGCATACTCACGAACAACGTGCGTGAATTTCGCGAGTGGTGGTGGCCGCTCATGGATTTTGAATCAGTGTTCGACACCATCGTTGATAGTCACGAAGTGGGCATGCGCAAGCCGAACCCCGCCATCTATCACCTCACCATGGAACGCATCGGCGCAACGCCATCGCGCACTGCATTCCTTGACGACCTCGAAGCCAACGTAAACGCGGCAAACGCATTGGGAATGCACGGAATTCACGTATCAGGAGATTCTTTACAGGCGATTGCCACTGGACGACGACTGACAGGTTTGTAGATCTCCGTCACTTCAACGCACTCTTCCTCACCTGGTGCGGGAAGGCGCCACACAGATCACACGTCGCGCTCCACATCGCACCAATTCCGTTGCTGCCGCGCGAAACGTTGCACCCGTGGTGGTGACGTCGTCAACGAGCAACACCGACTTGTAACGCAATGATCGTCCCACAAATGTGACGGCATTCAACCGGTCCGTCCGGGAATGTCCTGTCTGAGGGCGATCATTCGTTCGGCGCAACAATCGACGAACCGGCGCATGCAAGTATGCACCTACATGCCGGGCAATCAATTCAGAATGATCAAACCCTCGCTGCCGAATACGTTTCGTGGTGGTGGGCGCCCATGTGATGACACAGTCATCTATTTCGAACTTGTTGTTGCGTAATGCATCCACCACGACAAGGGCCAACTGTTTCGACACGGCGCGTTGATGACGATATTTCAGGTTCAATATGGCGTTTCGCATGGCACCCTCATGTGCGGCAATGCCCACGTATTGCACCTCTACTAATTGTCCGCTTGCTGACGCCATGCATTCAGTACGGTGTAATTCCATGACTCCCAGCCCTGCAGTTACCTCTCGCCCACTGCGAGAAAGGTTCGTCGAACGTTTGATTCGATGTGTGACGGGCTTGGCTTGTTTCGGTACCGGTATTGCGTTTTTCGTGCGTTCAAACTTGGGCGTTCCGCCATGGGATGTTTTCCATCAAGGAATTTCCAAGCACACAGGCTTGGGACTGGGCACAGTGCTCATCATCGTGGCGTTCGGAGTGTTGCTGTTGTGGATTCCACTGCGCTTGCGGCCCGGCCTTGGCACCATATTGAATGCCATTGAGATCGGCTTGGTGGAGAATGTGGCACAGGATCTCATCCCCCACACTCATTCGTTGGTGATGCGCACCATCTTTATGTTCGCGGGCCTTGCCATCATCGCTGCAGGTTCGGGTTTGTACATTGGCGCCGAGTTTGGTTCGGGTCCTCGCGACGGACTCATGTTGGGCCTGAACAAGAGATTCGGAATAAGTGTTCGGCTTGCGCGCACCACTGTTGAAGTGGTGGTGATGCTGGTGGGCATTGCCCTGGGTGGTCACATTGGATTGGGCACGTTCGTGTTCGCACTGGGAATCGGCCCCATGGTGCAAATCACTCTTCGCCTGTTCCGCATGTCAGCATCAAAAATTGAAGCGGCAGAAGGCGAAGCACTGGAGATCTGACGCAATCTCAATAGAACGCGAAAAGGTCCTGCCACCGCATGGTGACAGGACCTTTTCTTGTGTGTTCTTAGTAGCGGTAATGCTCTGGCTTGAATGGACCAGCAGGGTCCAGGTCAAGGTACTCGGCCTGCTCATCGCTGAGCTTTGTGAGCACAACACCGAGAGCGTCAAGGTGAGCACGAGCCACCTTTTCGTCCAGGTGCTTCGGCAATACGTACACGCCGGTGGGGTACTGCTCAAGGTTGTTGTACAACTCAATCTGAGCGATGACCTGGTTACTGAACGAGCAACTCATCACGAACGATGGGTGTCCGGTTGCACAACCAAGGTTCACCAAACGTCCTTCGGCCAACACGATGACCGAGTGGCCGTCAGGGAATGTCCAAAGGTCTGTGCCCGGCTTCAATTCATCACGAGTTGCACTGCTGCGCGCGAGACCAGCCATGTCGATTTCGTTGTCGAAGTGGCCAATGTTGCACACGATGGCATTGTGCTTCATCTTTGCCATGTGCTCTGCAGTCACGATTGCTTCATTGCCCGTAGCAGTCACGAAGATGTCGGCATCTCCCAGTGTTGATTCAAGTGTGTTGACCTCGTACCCCTCCATTGCAGCCTGCAATGCGTTGATGGGGTCAATTTCAGTGACGATGACGCGAGCGCCCTGGCCACGCAACGACTGCGCACAACCCTTGCCCACGTCGCCGTAGCCACAGACAACAGCGAGCTTGCCGGCGATCATCACGTCGGTTGCGCGGTTGATGGCGTCAATGAGTGAGTGTCGGCAACCGTAGAGGTTGTCGAACTTGCTCTTCGTGACCGAGTCGTTGACATTGATGGCAGGGAACAACAATTCGCCGTCCTTGGCCATCTTGTACAAACGCTTCACACCGGTGGTGGTTTCCTCGGTGACACCCTTGATGTGCTTGGCCATCGTGCCCCACTTGGTGGGATCGTTCTTCAATGAACGCTGCAACAAACCAAGAACAATGGCGAGTTCTGGGTTCGAGGCACTGGTGGGGTCAGGAACCTCGCCCTTTGCTTCGAACTCTGCACCCTTGTGCACCAACATGGTGGCGTCACCGCCATCGTCAAGAATCATGTTGGCGTGTCCACCGTCTGGCCAAGTCATCATCTGCTCGGTGCACCACCAGTACTCTTCCAATGTTTCGCCCTTCCAAGCGAACACGGGAACACCCTGTGGATTGTCGGGTGTGCCGTTCGGGCCCACCACCACCGCTGCAGCAGCGTGATCTTGTGTGGAGAAAATGTTGCAGCTTGCCCAGCGCACTTCTGCGCCGAGTTCGACAAGAGTCTCGATGAGAACTGCCGTCTGAATTGTCATGTGCAATGATCCGGAAATTCGTGCACCGGCGAGTGGTTTTGAAGCACCGAATTCCTTGCGCAATGAGCGAAGGCCGGGCATTTCGTGCTCGGCAAGATGAATTTCCTTGCGGCCAAACGGCGCAAGGCTGAGATCGGCGACGCGGAAATCGCGACGGTCGGCGAGAGAGGACATAGAGGCTCCTTGAAGTGTTCTTTGTATGAACGTGGCTGGGGCCAACTGGCACCGCTCTAATCAGCCCGAACAGGGAACGAGTGTACTCAGCCTCAGCGAGTGAAGGTGGCTTTGATGCCCTGCGCCGCAATCACGCCTTCCAAACGGGCATGTTCTGCGTCTGTGACTTGTGTCGACTCTTCAATCAGCATCACTGGGATGCCGTCCACCACTTTGTATGCGCGGTGCAAGCGAGGGTTGTACAGCAACTCCTCGGCCTGGATGTAGAACAACGGACCCTTGTCTTCTGGACACGCCAAGATGGAAAGGAGGGCTGGTTCAATCGTTGCCATGGTGGAATCCTGCCACTTTCTACAGCGAAGTCACAAGTGCCAGAACTTCTGCCACGTGATCATCGCAGTCATTGCGAGTTGAAGCCTCAAGATTGAGTCGCAAAAGCGGCTCTGTGTTTGAAGGGCGCAGGTTGAACCACCAATCACCACAATCCACGGTGAGTCCATCAATCCAGTCCTGTGGCCTGCCGTCGAAAGTTTTGGACACAGCCTGCATGACGGCCTGCGCATCGGACACACTGGTGTTGATCTCACCGCTCGCTTCGTAACGTTCGAATGGCTTTCGGAATTCAGACAACGGCATGCCTGCGCGTGAAATTTCCTGCAACATGAACATGGTGGCGATGATTCCGGAATCTGCTCGGAAGTTGTCGAGGAAGTAGTAGTGCGCCGAATGTTCGCCACCAAAGACTGCGCCGGTTTCAGCCATTACTTGCTTGATGTTGCTGTGGCCCACCTTGGTGCGTACGGGCACTCCCCCGTTTTCACGAATCACTTCCGACACCGACTTGGAGCAGATGAGATTGTGCAGGATGGTGGCACCCGGATTGGCACGTAGCACTGCAGCAGCCAACACAGCCGTGGTGGTGGAACCAGAAAGTCCACGTCCTTGTTCATCCACCACAAACACGCGGTCGGCATCACCATCAAATGCAAGTCCGACATCGAACCCACCACTGATGACGCGCGCTTGCAAGTCGCGTTGGTTGGCAGGCTGAATGGGGTCCGCAGGGTGATTGGGGAATGTTCCGTCTAATTCCGGATACATCACCTCAAGTTCGATCATGGGCAAACGTTCAAACACAACTGGCACGATGAGGCCACCCATGCCGTTTGCAGTATCGGCCACGATTTTCATGGGCTTCAATGCGCTGACATCAATGAACGACACCACATGATCCGCAAATTCGTCGAGCATGTCGCGTTGCGACACACTGCCCTTTGTTGCGGCTGGTCCCGGACCATTTCCGGAAAGGACGGCTTTGGCCGCGTCACGAATCTGTGCAAGACCCGTATCTATGCCCACTGGTCGAGCGCCGGACAAACAGAACTTGATGCCGTTGTATTGCGCAGGGTTGTGCGATGCGGTGAACATGGCACCAGGGGCATCTAGGGATCCGGCAGCGAAATACACAAGGTCGGTGCTGGCAAGACCAAGGTCGACCACGTCCACCCCTCGTGAATTAGCCCCTTCGGCAAATGAAGCAGCCAATGATTCACCAGTGGTGCGCATGTCGCGCGCAACAAGAATTGTGGGAACCTTCACGAAGTCAGCGAATGCAACGCCCAGGGCAAATGCCACTTCATCGTTCATTTCGTCGGGTGTAGTCCCTCGGACGTCGTACGCCTTGACAATCTGATCAAGGACAGAAGGGTCTGTACTCATTAGGAGTCGAGACTATCCGCCTGCGTTGTTTCGATTGCCGATACTTCTTCAGAGTCAATGAAATCGCCATCAATACGTGGCGGCATGGCGACGCCATAGCGATACCGACGACGGAACATGAACGCCACGATCACAATGCCCAGCAAGGTGAACAGGTATGCCGAGTTGTCCAATCGAGATGGTTCGTATGACATTCGTACCTCATTCGACGTTGGCACCACGACCATCATGTTGGGAGCTGCCCGATACACACCACTGGCTCCAGTAACGGTCCAATTGGGAAAGTAACTGACCTTCACAAGAACCGGCACACCCACTTTGTCAACTGAGAACGAGATTGACTCACGGCCTTGTTTCACATTCGACACTTTCACGGTGGGCAATGTGACTTGCTGAATGGGCGCCTTGGTTGATGGTTGCACGATGTCCACTTGACGACCTGCACCGCCTGGCGTGCCCACACTTCGCGTCGCATCAACGACTACGTCAACACGTTGCCAATCGGCAGGACCATGATCC
>JALQYL010000084.1 GCA_023254135.1 Ilumatobacteraceae bacterium
GGCCTTCTTCGGTGCGCTCCATGCCGCAGTACTCCCAAATCAACTTGCCCAATTCGCGGTGGAAGAAGTCGGGAGACTTCGTGCCACCCACGTTGAGGAACGCGTTGAAACGGTTCTTGGCTTCTGCTTCTGCAGCCTTGAACTCTGGGTGATCGGTGCCTGGCATTGGCTTGTTGAGCATTGGTGCCAGGTAGTTGCCGATGGTGTACGGCAACACGAAGTAACCGTCGGACAAACCTTGCATGAGTGCCGATGCGCCCAAGCGGTTTGCACCATGGTCGGAGAAGTTGGCTTCACCTGCGGCGTACAAACCAGGAATGTTTGTCATGAGTTCGTAGTCCACCCACAGACCGCCCATTGTGTAGTGGCTTGCTGGGTAGATACGCATGGGCATGTCATAGGGGTTTTCGCCGGCGATGCGCTCGTACATCTCGAACAAGTTGCCGTAGCGCTCTTCCACCACGTCACGTCCGAGACGGTTGATGGCATCGGAGAAGTCGAGGTACACACCGTTCTTCTTTGGACCTACGCCAAGTCCCTTGTCGACGGCGCGCTTTGCAGCACGTGACGAAATGTCACGAGGTGCAAGGTTGCCGAACGATGGGTACAAACGCTCGAGGTAGTAGTCACGCTCGTTTTCAGGAATTTCATGCGCTGGGCGAGTCTCGTTGGGGTTCGTGGGAACCCACACGCGACCGTCGTTACGCAATGACTCCGACATGAGTGTGAGCTTTGATTGGCTCTCATCACTCTGTGGAATACAGGTGGGGTGAATCTGTGTGTAGCAAGGGTTGGCGAACAATGCGCCCTTGCGGTGTGCGCGCCACGCAGCGGTGACGTTGCATGCCATTGCGTTGGTGGAGAGGAAGAATGCGTTGCCGTATCCGCCTGTTGCCAACACCACTGCGTGTGCGGCGTGCGACTGGATCTCACCGGTGATGAGGTCGCGCACCACGATGCCTGCAGCGCGGCCATCGACAACCACGATGTCGACAAGTTCACTGCGGTTGAACAAACGAATGCCACCCAAGCCCACTTGACGTGAGAACTGTTGGTAGGCACCCAGCAACAACTGCTGACCCGTTTGACCACGTGCGTAGAACGTACGGCTCACCTGTGCGCCACCGAATGAACGGTTATCCAAAAGACCACCGTATTCACGGGCGAATGGGACACCCTGGGCCACCATTTGGTCGATGATGTCCACCGAGTTCTCGGCAAGACGATGCACGTTTGCTTCACGAGCACGGAAGTCGCCACCCTTCACGGTGTCGTAGAACAAGCGATGAATGCTGTCTCCGTCGCCCTTGTAGTTCTTGGCTCCGTTGATACCACCCTGTGCGGCAATGGAGTGCGCGCGACGTGCGGAGTCGTGGAATGTGAATGCATCAACTTGGTAGCCCAACTCGGCGAGTGTTGCGGCAGCTGATGCACCGGCGAGGCCGGTTCCAACAACGATGACCTTGAACTTGCGCTTGTTGTTGGGGTTCACCAACTTCATGTCGTCTTTGTATGTGCTCCACTTGTCGGCCATGGGGCCTTGTGGAATCTTGCTGTCGAGTGTGACAGTGTTCTGCGCGAGCAGTTGGTCTGTGAGGCTCATTGTGTTGCTCTCTCTTTCGCGATCTTTACTTAACGATTCCGGCCATCACGGCGATGGGGAATGACACGTTTCCAACAACGATCAATGCGGCGAAGCCAGTTGCGAAACCACGACGCCACGAGTTGAAGCGTGGGTTGTTCCAACCGAACGACTGGAAGATGCTCCATGCGCCGTGGAACAGGTGAATGCCCAGCAAGATGTTGGCCACCACATAGAACAAAGCAACAGGAACGCGGTTGAACGAGTACACGACTGCGCCGTATACATCTTTCATTTCGTGTCCGTTCTCCATGATCATCTTGCCTGTCTCGCTGTTCACACCACCGAAGGTGAGGTCAGACAAGTGCCAGAAGATGAAGGCAAGAACAACGAGTCCCGACAAGCGCATGGTGCGACTGGCGAAGTTGGCCACTTGATAATCACGTGCACTCTGGTACTTCACTGGGCGAGCCTTGCGGTTCAACACTGTGAGCGAGAACGCGGCATGCAAGTGCAGGGCGAGCGCCGTGATGAGACCACCACGAAGGATCCACAGCACCACACCTTCTGGCGCGATGGGCACCAACAGGTTTTCGAGGAACTTTGCGTACTCATTGAGGTGAGAGGCACCCAGGTACATCTTCAGGTTGCCGATCATGTGGAACAGAACGAAGCCCATCATCATGATGCCAGTGGCACCCATGACGTACTTCTTGCCCACGGATGTGGAATAGAGGTCGAGAAGGAACGGACGACGCTTCTTCTTGGCGGTGGCGGTACCGGTGACCGGACCCCGCTGACTAGTGACGACTTGTGCCATATATAGGTATCTCCTTGGCGGCCGGATGCCCGGCAATGCAATTGCGTCTGAAACGGTACCCCCACTTGGCCCCTCGGAGAGAAATCAACCGATTCCTCCATGGAGTGGCGTTGTTCACTACTGTTGCTCTGTCCACTCAGAGGGCTCCGTCACCATGGCGGGCCCCATACCTGCCAGGAGTTTTTCGGTGTCAGGAATAATTGCAGCTGAGGGCGGCTATCAGGAGTTCGTACTCAAGGGCGGCGAATGGACGGTGTTGTGGCTTGCAGCCGCGGCAGCCGTGCTCGCTATTGCCATTGGGTTCATCCTGGTCCGCTCCGTCATGGCGTCCGACCAAGGTACGCCCAAGATGATTGAAATCGCCGAGGCGATTCAGGAAGGTGCCTGGGCATATCTCAAGCGCCAGTTCAAGACCATTGGTCTCATCCTGATTCCGTTGGTGGTCATCGTGTTCATCACGTCCACGGAGATCTTGAAGGGCGACAACGTCGTTGCGCTCTCACAAACGCAAGCCGGTCTGTACCGCACTATTGCCTTCGTTCTCGGATGTCTCGCATCTGGCTTCATTGGCTACATCGGTATGACACTTGCGACTCGCGGCAACATCCGTACGGCAGCTGCTGCTCTCACCAATTCCATGCCGAAGGCGCTCGACGTTGCCTTCCGCACTGGTGGTGTGGCTGGCATGTTCACCGTGGGTCTCGGACTCATGGGCGCAACCGTCATCATCATGATCTTCCAGAACACCTCCAGTGTGATCCTCGTGGGCTTCGGCTTCGGTGGTTCATTGCTCGCGCTCTTCTTGCGCGTGGGTGGTGGCATCTTCACCAAGGCAGCCGACGTTGGTGCTGACCTTGTGGGCAAAGTGGAAGCTGGCATTCCCGAGGACGACCCTCGCAACCCTGCCACCATCGCCGACAACGTGGGCGACAACGTGGGTGACTGCGCAGGCATGGCCGCCGACTTGTTCGAGAGCTACGAAGTAACCCTCGTTGCATCGATCATTCTCGGTGTTGCAGCCTTCAAGTCCATTGGTTTGAACCCAGCAATGGGACTCGTGTTCCCTATCGCTGCTCAGGCAATTGGTGTCATCGCATCCATTGCCGGTGTCTTCTCCGTGAAGGCAAAAGAAGGCGAAATGGATGCACTCAAGCCCATCAACAAGGGATTCCTCGTTGCAGGCATCATCACACTTGCTGGCACACTCGCTGTCGCACTCAAGTACATCGGCAACGACAAGGGTGTTGATGGCAAGGGTGTTGAATTGATGAGCGGTGCTGGTTGGCGCGTGTTCGGCGCCATTGCGATCGGCCTCGTGCTTGCACAGTTGATCAGCCGCCTCACCGAGTACTACACCTCAACGCACTACCGCCCCGTGCAGGAAATTGCAGAGTCCACCGAAACCGGACCTGCAACTGCTGTTCTTTCAGGTACCGCGTTCGGTCTTGAATCAAGCGTCTATGCAGTCATCGCAATTGCAATCGCCATTGGTGTTGCACTTGCACTGGGTGGCGGCAACCTCACGTTCTCGCTCTACCTCGTTGCTCTCACCGGTATCGGCATGCTTTCGACAACGGGCGTCATCGTTTCCGAAGACACCTTTGGTCCTGTTTCCGACAACGCAGCAGGTATTGCTGAAATGTCAGGCGAATTCCACGGTGAGCCAGAGCGCATCATGGTGAGCCTTGACGCAGTGGGTAACACCACCAAGGCAGTGACCAAGGGCTTCGCCATTGGTTCAGCAGTTATTGCTGCCGTTGCATTGTTTGCTTCGTTCATTGAAACCGCTGGTTCCAAGTTGTACGTGCCAAACCCCGCAGACCTCAATGGTCCGAAGGTTCTCGCTTCAACATTGGTGTCCAACCTTGCTGATGGCGTGTTCAAGCTTCCTCAGTTGGCCATCAACGCTGCTGATCCGAAGGTGTTCATTGGCATCCTTCTTGGTGGCGCCGTGCCATTCCTCTTCTCCGCACTTGCAATTCGCGCCGTGGGCCGTACTGCAGGTGTTGTGGTGCAGGAAGTACGTAACCAGTTCCGCGATGGCGGCATCATGGCCGGCACCAAGAAGCCTGAATACGGTCCCGTCATCGACATCTGTACAGAAGCTTCATTGCGTGAGTTGGCAACACCAGCTCTTCTTGCGGTGCTCACACCTGTCATCGTCGGTTTCGGCATCGGTTGGCAGGCACTTGGTGGATTCCTCGCTGCAGGCATCCTTGTCGGACAGCTCATGGCGAACTACCTCAGCAATGCTGGTGGTGCATGGGACAACGCCAAGAAGTACATCGAAGATGGACACCATGGCGGTAAGGGTTCCGACCCATACAAGGCTGCAGTTGTTGCAGACACCGTGGGTGACCCATTCAAGGACACCGCTGGTCCTGCTCTCAACCCACTCATCAAGGTGATGAACCTTGTCTCGTTGTTGGTGCTTCCTGCAATCATCACCAACGCCGACAAGACCGGCACACGTCTCGCCATTGCGGGCGTTGCTGCTCTCCTCCTTGCTGGTTCGGTGGTGCGCTCCAGCCGTCAGCGTTCGGCAATCTCTGCCAGCTGATTCACTCCACTAAAAGGGCCCGAGCAGCAATGCTCGGGCCCTTTTGCTGTCTACGACTAGTTTCGTTCAGATGTTCGCACTGATGAATCCGGAATCCCTTCTCACCAGTGGAGGCTTCCTTGTGCTCGCCGCCATCGTGTTCGCCGAGTCGGGTTTGTTGGTGGGTTTCTTTCTTCCTGGCGACTCCTTGTTGTTCGTCGCCGGCTTCCTTGCCACTGAGGCAGGCGGCAATCACCTCAACCCGATCGGACTGGTGATGCTGGTCGCGGCAACCATGGCCATTGTGGGTGACCAGGTGGGATACCTCATTGGCAACAAATTGGGTCCCAACATTTTCAATCGGCCCAAGTCGCGTTTGTTTGATCCGCAGCACGTGATCAAGGCACAGAACTTCTTCAAGAAGTACGGCGCACGCACGATCATCATTGCTCGCTTTGTTCCCGTGGTGCGCACATTCGCCCCCGTGGTAGCAGGCGTGGGCGATATGCACTACCGCACCTTCATTCGCTACAACATCATCGGTGGTTTGGTGTGGGGTGCGGGTATTCCCCTTCTCGGTTTCTTCCTCGGTCAGATCGACGCAGTGAAGAACAACATCGAAATCGCGATTCTCGCCATCGTGTTCATTTCGCTACTTCCCGTCATCATTGAATTCGTGAAGCATCGTCGCGAAAACGCAGCTCACTAGGCACACTGTCTACATATGCGCTATCTCAGCCTTGAATGGATTGAAGCAATGCAGACCGAAGTGTCTGCCAGCGAATCAATGGCCGCGCTTGCAGCGACGCACACCTTTGGCGTCACACAGGTTGTCACCGATGGTCCAGAGGGCAACGTGATTTATCACTTGCAACTTCGTGATGGTGAGGCAACATTCGGTCCCGGTGCTGCACCGAATGAAGATCTGCGCATGGAGCAATCGTGGGACACCACGGTGGGCATTGCTACCGGCACCATTCCCGCACAAGAAGGCTTCATCAAGGGCCTCATCAAATTGTCGGGTGACCGCCAAAAAATGGTGGACAACATTGCAGTATTCGGCGCTTTGGAATCTGCGTTCGCTGCAGTGCGTGACCGCACCACCTACGAATAATTAGTTCGTGCCGATGGCGGCACGCAGTTCGCGGCAGGTATCAACGAATGTCGCGTCTGCACGTAATTCTGCGATTGAAGTGTGTGAACCGGCGAATGGCAATTCACGATTGTCGATGATGCGACCGGGGCGTGGGCTCATCACCACCACACGACTTCCCAACAGCACCGCTTCTTCCTCACTGTGTGTGACAAACACGAAAGTTCGCTTTGTTTCTTGCCACAGGCGGCGAATCTCTGCCTGCAACGATTCACGCGTGAGGGCGTCGAGTGCACCAAATGGTTCATCGAGCAAGAGAACT
>JALQYL010000085.1 GCA_023254135.1 Ilumatobacteraceae bacterium
AGTTGACGAACGTAATCCGAGTACTTGTCGGGCGCGACTTCGCCGACGCACGGTCCCGAACACTTCTCGATGTGGAAGAGCAGACAAGGACGCCCCAACCGGGCGTGCTGATTGAACTTTCCCTGGCTGCACGTGCGAACGGGAAAAGTGCGAAGCAGCAGGTCGAGAGTTTCCCTGATCGCCCATGCATGCGGATAAGGCCCGAAGTATTTCGTTCCCTTGCGCTTTGTACCCCTCATCACCACCGCTCGGGGCCACTGCTCATCGAGTGTGATCGCCAGGAACGGGTAGCTCTTGTCATCACGCAATCGAACGTTGAAGCGCGGACGATGTTGTTTGATGAGCGAATACTCGAGCATGAGTGCTTCGACTTCGTTGCGAACTTCGATCCACTCGACGGACGTTGCAGCAGTCACCATGTTGGCCGTGCGCGGATGCAACTGGGAAATGTCCTGGAAATAGTTCGACAGTCGCGAGCGAAGGTTCGAGGCCTTTCCCACGTAGATGACTCGACCGTGTTCATCCTTGAACTGGTACGACCCTGGAGACGTCGGAATGCTTCCTGCGACTGGCCTCTCAACCGTCATGACTACTTCTTCTTCGGCTTTGCACCTGTGGTTGCAGACTTCTTCGCGGCAGTCTTCTTTGCAGGGACGGCCTTGGTCGGAGTCTTCGTTGCCGATGGTTTCGTGGCGGACGACTTCTTCGTACTGGCCTTTGCGGCCACCGGCTTCACACCCAGGAGCGGCCCGAGGAATTTGCCGGTGTAACTACCGGGAATCTGCGCAATCTGTTCGGGAGTACCAGTACCCACTACCAGGCCGCCGCCACTACCGCCTTCGGGTCCAAGGTCGATGAGCCAATCCGCCGTTTTGATGACATCAAGATTGTGCTCGATCACCAACACTGTGTTGCCCTGATCCACCAACCGCGAAAGTACCGTCAGCAGTCGCCGAACATCTTCAAAGTGCAGACCCGTCGTGGGTTCGTCCAACAAGTACATGGTGTGACCAGTGGAACGCTTGGCCAGTTCGCTTGCCAACTTCACACGTTGAGCTTCACCCCCCGACAACGTGGGAGCTGATTGGCCGAGCCGCACATATCCCAAACCTACGTCGACCAGCGTCTGCATATGGCGAGCGATGGATGGTTGATTCGAGAAGAATTCGAGAGCCTCGGAAATGGGCATATTGAGCACTTCGGCGATGTTCTTGCCTTTGAAAGTGATCTCCAACGTGTCGCGGTTGTATCGGTCACCCTTGCACACCTCACAAGGCACATACACATCCGGCAGGAAGTGCATTTCAATCTTGATGGTGCCATCACCGCTGCATGCTTCGCAACGGCCACCCTGAACATTGAAACTGAAACGACCAGGCTGATAACCCCGCACCTTGGATTCAGGAGCTGCGGCAAACAGTTTGCGAATGGAGTCAAAGACACCCGTGTACGTGGCAGGGTTGGATCGAGGAGTACGACCAATGGGTGACTGGTCCATGTCGATGACTTTGTCAATTGCCTCAATGCCATCCACTCCAGTGTGACGACCAGGCGCATCTTTGCTCTTGTAGATCTTCTGCATCATTGACGGCAACAAAATGTCACGGATCAATGTGCTCTTACCGCTTCCAGACACTCCGGTGACAGCGACGAAACAGCCCAACGGGATATCAACCGTGAGGTTCTGAAGATTGTGCTCGCGTGCGCCACGGATGGTGATGACATCGCCGCTTGGAGTTCTGCGTTGTTCAGGAACTGGCACCACCATTTCCCCGGTGACATACTTTCCAGTCACCGAATTCTTGGCTTTTGCGATACCAGAAACGGGACCGCTGTAGACCACTTCGCCACCGTGTTCGCCAGCGCCAGGACCGATGTCGACAATCCAATCGCTCTCTTTGATGGTGTCTTCGTCGTGTTCAACGACGAGAACGGTGTTTCCCAGATCGCGGAGACGAAGGAGTGTGTCAATAAGGCGCCGATTGTCTCGCTGATGCAAACCAATACTCGGCTCGTCAAGCACATACAAAGTACCCACCAACCCAGACCCGATCTGGCTGGCCAATCGAATGCGCTGCGCTTCGCCGCCGGCCAACGTGCCAGCCGAACGAGACAACGTGAGGTAATCGAGGCCCACGTCGAGGAGGAATCCGAGGCGCGCATTGATTTCCTTCGTGACACGTTCGGCGATCATCGCGTCACGATCACTGAGGGTGAGCCCCGCCAAGAACGCAGCCGAATCGCCGATCGACATGTCGCAGACTTCGGCGATGTGCTTGTCGTTGATGGTGACGGCCAATGTGGAGGGCTTGAGACGGGCACCCTCACACGCGGGGCAGGCAACCTCGCGCATGTACGACTCAAATTGTTCGCGTGTCCAGTCGCTCTCTGCGTCGGCGTGACGACGCTTGATCCAAGGAATGACACCCTCATACGACGTACTGAAGGCACGAGTTTTTCCGAACCGATTGCGATACTTCACTTGCATCGCACCCTCTTTGCCGTGCAGCACGAGTTTCTGGTGCTTCGCAGACAGTTTCGACCACGGCTTGTCTAGGTCAATGCCTTCTTGTTCGGCAAGGGCTACCAACATGCGATGGAAATATTGTGTGTGGGCACTTCGCCATGGTGACAACGCCCCATCACCCAGTGACATGGCAGGGTCCGGAATCACTAGGTCGGGGTCTACCTCGAACTTCGTTCCTAAACCGTCACAGTTCTCGCAAGCACCAAACGGAGAGTTGAAGGAGAAGTTTCGTGGTGCGGGCTCATCGAAACTACTTCCACAATTCGGGCATGCAAGATGCTGACTGAAGGTAAGGGTTTCACTTTCATCTCCGTCTTTGCCCATCAACTCGACTCCGGCAACTCCATCGGCAAGTCGAAGAGCGGTCTCCAAGGAATCTGTGAGGCGGCGTTCAATGTCGTCGCGACGAACCAGACGGTCAACGATGATGTCGATGGTGTGGTTCTCATATCGACCCAACTTCTCACCCGACGCGAGAAACTCAGCGATGTCCCGAACATCACCATCAATGCGCGCCCGAACAAAACCTTGTCCAGCCAGATCGGCGAGAAGTGTGTCGTATTCACCTTTGCGTCCACGGACAACCGGTGCAAGCACCTGAAACCGAGTTCCTTCGGTCAGTGTCATGATGCGGTCCACAATCTGTTGTGGGGTTTGACGTTGCAGACGCGTGCCGTCTTTGGGGCAATGCTGGACGCCGATGCGTGCGTACAACAAGCGCAGGTAGTCGTACACCTCAGTGATGGTGCCGACAGTTGAGCGAGGGTTTCGTGATGCAGACTTCTGGTCAATGGAGATGGCTGGCGACAATCCCTCAATCACATCAACATCGGGCTTGTCCATTTGACCCAGGAACTGACGAGCATAAGCAGAGAGACTCTCTACGTAACGACGTTGGCCCTCTGCATAAATGGTGTCAAATGCGAGCGAACTCTTGCCACTGCCTGACAAACCTGTGAACACCACCAACTTGTTGCGAGGGATTTCAAGACTGATGTTTTTCAAGTTGTGTTCACGTGCACCGCGAACCACGATTGTCTCTGCCACGCTACGAGGCTACCTGTGGGCTAACGAGCGTCACGAAGTTCGCGCCGCAAGTCGTTGATTTCGTCTCGAAGCCGCGCTGCATACTCGAATTTGAGCTCGATAGCGGCTTCATTCATCTCATCTTCCAAGGTTTGAATCAATCGACCCAATTCTTGTTGAGGCAACGACTTCAGTTCCCGCTTCACTTTCTCGCTCTCGCGCTGGCGACGCTGTCCCTTGCCGGGCACAGGTGCTCCATCATCTCCACCTGTAATCAGTGAGAGAATATCTCCGACGGCCTTGCGGATGGTTTGTGGATTGATGCCATGTTCAAGGTTGTAGGCCAATTGGGCATTGCGCCTACGAGCTGTTTCGCCTATTGCGCGTTCCATTGACGGTGTGATCTTGTCGGCGTACATCACCACTTGTCCAGCCACATTTCGTGCGGCACGACCGATCATCTGGATGAGTGCCGTCTCGCTACGTAGGAAACCCTCTTTGTCGGCATCAAGGATGGCTACGAGCGACACTTCCGGAAGGTCGAGGCCCTCGCGCAAGAGGTTGATACCTACCAGCACATCAAACTCGCCCAGACGCAACGATCGAAGAATCTCGATTCGCTGCAACGTATCGATGTTCGAATGCAAGTAGCGAACACGCAGACCTTGCTCCAACAAGTATTCGGTGAGGTCTTCCGCCATCTTCTTGGTGAGGGTGGTGATGAGAACACGATCCCCCATGTCCATGCGCCCGCGCACCATTTCGATGATGTCATCAATTTGACCCTTGGTGGGTTTGACAATGACCTCTGGATCGACAAGTCCTGTAGGTCGAACAATCTGTTCCACAACACGGTCACTGTGCTTCAACTCGAAAGCGGCCGGGGTAGCCGACATGAAGATGCCTTGATTGATGCGCTCCATCGTTTCCTCGAACCGCAGTGGCCTGTTGTCACGCGCGCTGGGCAATCGGAATCCGTGCTCCACCAAGGTGTCCTTGCGGCTTCTGTCGCCCGCATATTGTGCGTGCAGTTGTGGAATGGCCACGTGGCTTTCATCGATGATGAGCAGGTAGTCCTTGGGGAAATAGTCGAGCAAGGTGAAGGGTGGTTCGCCGGGTTGACGTCCATCAATGTGCATGGAGTAGTTCTCAATGCCGTTGCAATATCCCATTTCTTGAATCATCTCTAGGTCGTACTGCGTCCGCATGCGCAAGCGTTGCGCTTCCAACAACTTCCCCTGAGATTCAAAGAGAGCCAATTGCTCTTGCAACTCCTTTTCGATGCCAAGGATTGCTTTGCGAAGTCGGTCGTCGCCCGCCACGTAATGCGTCGCCGGGAAAATAACGATTTCGCTCGGCTCCGAAAGAATTTCTCCGGTGAGGTGATCAATCAGGGTGATGCGGTCGACGGTGTCGCCGAACATTTCGATGCGCACCACGTTCTCCTCGTAGGCGGGGTGAATTTCGATGGTGTCGCCACGCACACGAAAATTGCCTCGACCAAGCGTCATGTCGTTGCGGCCATACTGCAAGTCGACCATTCGACGCAGGATGCTGCGTTGGTCATAATCGACACCCACGTGAAGTTCCAACAACTGTCCGCGATATTCCTCAGGGTCGCCCATACCGTAAATACATGAAACGCTTGCCACCACGATGGTGTCTGGGCGAGTCAACAATGCAGCGGTAGCCGAGTGACGCAATCGATCGATCTCTTCGTTGATGGAAGAGTCCTTTTCGATGTACGTGTCGCTGGACGGAATGTAGGCCTCGGGTTGGTAGTAGTCGTAATAGCTGACGAAAAACTCCACGCGATTGTTCGGGAAAAATTCGCGCATTTCTTGCGCCAACTGCGCAGCAAGACTCTTGTTGGGCGCGAGGATCAACGTGGCACGTTGCGTCTTTTCGATGGTCCACGCAATGGTGGCCGACTTACCGGAACCGGTAATTCCCAACAGTGTTTGGAACCTCTCCCCTGCCTCCACGCCCTCGCTCAATGATGCGATGGCTTTGGGTTGGTCACCTGCAGGTTTGAAAGCGGAGACAACTTCAAACTTCTGCATAAGTCAGAGCGTAGCGAGGAGGAGTACTAAGGCTCGGTGGATCGCTCACCCGCATCATCAGCTGCAGGAGGAAGGGTGTTGGCCCAAGCCCAGACATCATCGACCTGTGCCGCCAGTGATTCAATATCACCTGAATTGTCAACGATGCGGTCAGCGATTCTCGCGCGTTCTTCACGTGTGGCTTGTTTGGCAATTCGTGCCCGTGCATCTGCTTCGTCCATGTTTCGGAAGGTGACCAAACGATGCACCGCCACATCAACGGGAACGTCCACCACAATCACCCCGCACAAACCCTTTCGCGGATTTTCTGCAAGCAACGGAATATCAAGAATCACAACATTGTCTGTGTCGCGTTGTTCTTTCATTCGGCGGTCCATCTCGGCCGCAATTGCCGGGTGAACAATCTTGTTCAGACTCTTCAGGGCTTCTGCATCGTTGAACACGATGCCAGCGAGCGCCACGCGATCAAGTGCTCCATTTTCATCAATGATGTGTTGACCGAATTCATCAGCCAATATTTTGAGCAAGGGCGCACCTGGCGCCTGAAGCTCACGAGCGATGGCGTCGGCGTCAATAATGACAGCTCCTCGCTCCGCAAGG
>JALQYL010000086.1 GCA_023254135.1 Ilumatobacteraceae bacterium
ATAACGCTTGCTACCAATTGGCGCTGCAATGAAATGGATTCCTTGATCCACTTCTTTGATGCTTCAAGACCATCGGCGATTACTTGCTCGGTCACCTTTGGTGCACCGTCTGCGTAGTACTCGTACGACTTCTCGGTGCCGCCTGCTTCCACCATCATGATGGCAACGTCGCCGTTGTCGAGTTCACGACCAGCTACCACGATTTCGAATGTGCCGGTATTGCCCTCGTTGTAGGTGGGGTGTGGCACCCAGTCACCATCTTGTGAGTACGCCATGCGCACTGCACCGATGGGGCCCTCGAAAGGAATACCGCTGATCATGAGAGCAGCTGACGATGCATTGATCGCAATGACGTCGTGTGGGTTTTCCATGTCGACACCAATGACGGTGATAACAACTTGTGTCTCGTTGCGGTAGCCATCTGGGAAAGCAGGACGCAATGGGCGGTCAATCAGACGGCAGGTAAGAATTGCCTGCTCTGAAGGACGGCCTTCACGACGGAAGAACGCACCGGGAATCTTGCCGGCGGCGTATGCACGCTCTTCGACATCGACGGTGAGTGGGAAGAAATCGATGCCGTCACGTACACCGCGAGCTGCGTTGGCAGTTGCGAGCACGGTGGTGCCACCGATGGTTGCGATAACGGCGCCTTGCGACTGCTGCGCAAACTTTCCGGTCTCGAAGGTAATGGTCTTATCCGTGCCGGATACCGGCGCGGATACACGAATGGCGTCTGCCATGGGAACTCCCTTTTATGTTGTGGAATCACTCCACCAACTAAAACGCCGGTTCCCAGTTGGCAACCCCGCCCCATGGCGCGGAGAAATCAACTGACAACCGACAACAAAAGCGTTGGCGGTAGTGAAAGTAGTTAGCGGCGAAGGCCGAGTTTTGCGATGAGCTCGCGGTAACGAGCAATGTCGCGATCGCGAACGTAATCGAGCATGCGGCGACGGCGTCCCACCAGCATCAACAGACCACGACGACTGTGGTGGTCCTTCGGATGCGTGCGGAGATGGTCCGTGAGGTGATTGATACGGTCGGTCAGAAGTGCGATCTGCACATCTGGTGAACCGGTATCGGTGCCGTGCTGGCGGTACGTTGCAATGGTGTCGTTCTTCGGCAACATGTGAGGCCTCTGATTCCTTTGTGAGAGAGGGCGCCATTTCCCACGAATTGGGAGTGGCATCGCACGTGCGCCGGAGCCCACGAGGACCCCTTCAGGCTATGAGCCACCCCCTTTGTCCACAACCCCCGCCCCATTTCGCCCTACGAAACTTGGCCCCGCCCCCACTAGTGTCGGCAGAGTGTTCACAGGAATTGTTGAGGAATTGGGCTCGGTTCGGGCTCGCGAGGGCGCAAAGCTCACCATTTCGGCGTCCACGGTGCTGGAAGATTCCGGCATCGGTGCCTCCATTGCCGTGAACGGTTGCTGTCTCACCGTGGTGGAAAAAGGCGCCGACTGGTGGGTGGCCGATGTGTCTGAAGAGACCTACTCGCGCACCAGCCTGGGCAGTTTGCAGCCCGGCGACCGCGTGAACCTCGAGCGCCCCATGCAGGCCAACGGACGTTTCGGCGGACACATCGTGCTGGGCCATGTTGACGCCGTGGGCGAAGTGGTCACCCCTGCTCCACAGTTGGTGGTGCGCATTCCTCGCGACCTCATGCGTTATGTGGTGGAGAAAGGTTCCTGCACCGTTGATGGCATCAGCCTCACCGTGTTCAACCTCACCGACGACACGTTCGAAGTCGCCGTTATTCCCCATACCGCCGAAGTCACCACGTTGGGTCATCGCCCCGCGGGCTCACGCGTGAACATTGAGATAGATGTTTTGGCAAAGCACGTGGAACGTTTGTTGGGTAAGAGCGAATAGTCATGGCGCGCCAACTTCCGGAATTGCGTGTCTCCATCGACCAGATTGACAACGCCATTGTTGCGTTGCTCGCTCAACGCATGGAAGTGTGCCGCGAGGTTGCCGAAATCAAGGAACAAACCGGCGCCACCGTTATTCAGCCACAGCGCGTGCGCGATGTACTGGCTAGCCGTCGTCAGTGGGCCATCGATGCCGGTGTGGATGCTGACTTTGCTGAACAATTGTTTCGCATTCTGCTCTCCGAAACTCACCGTATTGAAGTAGCCGAACAACGCACCGAACCGGCACCCGTGAAAGCAGCCGGCGACACACAACGTTCAGAGTTGGACACTGTTGCATGTCGCATTGATCACGTGGTCGTTGCCGTTGCCGACATTGATGCGGCAACGAAGTTCTTCACGGGTATGGGCTTCGTTATCTCTGCAACAGATGACGCCAACGTGGTGAATGCAGAAGCGGGCGGAGTGAACGTTGTGTTGGTGGGTGGCAATCACAATCCGGCCGTGCACAAGCAACTTGCCGAGCATGGTTCTGGTGTGCAGCAAATTGCCATCGAAGTACTCAATGCAGGTTTCACACGCGACGCATTGCAGGCAGCCGGCGTTCCACTTCTCACCGACGTGGTGGTGGATGCAGAGGGACACGAGCAAGTGTTTGCCGCAGTTGATCCTGCATCAGGCGTTCAACTCAGCTTCATCAGTCGCACCGGTCATCGCGTGCCCATGAGCAGCCACAACGTGGCAGCCGTGTTCCAGGCCATTTCCAACACCGAATCCAAGTAGTACCACCGATACACTTTTGTTCGCTTGGTCGATAGGCCATCGGTGGACACCCTCTAACTCGTCCGCCATGGTCGGCCAGTACTGACAAAACCCATTCCGCTGCGTTCACCTGAAAGGTGCTGCCTTGTTGCGTCAGTTCTCTCGTGATGACCTCATGTCGTCCACTCCCCTCGATGAGTCGTACATCAACGACCTCATCAACGCCTCACTTGAAGATGTCATGGCGCGAGCTCGCACCATTCGCGATGCCGCACATGGCACACGCATCACTTTCTCGCCCAAGGTGTTCATACCGCTCACCATGTTGTGCCAAGACAAGTGCGGCTACTGCACGTTTGCCCAACCACCCGCTCGTTTGGAGAAGCCATATCTCACGGCCGACGAGATTCTCACCATTGCTCGCCAGGGTGCGCGCACGGGGTGTCATGAAGCATTGTTCACGCTGGGTGAACGGCCCGAGTTACGTTACGACGTGGCCGCACAATGGCTACGCGACAACAACTACGACAGCACCATCCACTACCTGCACGACATGGCGCAGTTGGTGTTGAACGAAACCGGCTTGTTGCCACACGCCAATGCCGGCGCGCTGTACGCAGACGAACTCGCCATGCTTCGAAAGGTGTCGCCCTCACAGGGCATGATGCTGGAATCATTGCGAGACGATCTGGATTGTCACCGCGGTGCTCCCGACAAAGAGCCACAACGTCGCATCAACACCTTGTGTGAAGCGGGCGAACTGGCTATTCCATTCACTAGCGGAATCCTGGTGGGCATCGGCGAGAACCGCCGTGATCGCATCGATGCACTCGCACTCATTGCCGCGGCTCACGCGAAGTACGGTCACGTGCAGGAAGTCATCGTGCAGAACTTCTTGCCGAAGCCCGGTACCGCCATGCACAAGGCAAAGCCATGCCCCGAGGACGAGTATTTGTGGTCCATCGCCGTTGCGCGTTTGATTCTTCCAAGCAGCATTCACCTGCAAGCACCACCCAATCTTTCTGATGACTTCGGCGTTCTTCTTGATGCCGGCATCGATGACTGGGGCGGCGTCTCCCCCGTTACCGCCGACCATGTGAACCCAGAACGTCCGTGGCCCGCATTGGATCGCTTGGGTGATGTCACCGAAGAACGCGGCTTTGCACTTGCACCACGCCTCACCATTTATCCCGAGTTTGCAACGGCACCAGAGAAGTGGCTCGATTCATCGTTGCACTTCCCCGTGATGGACCGCACCGATGCGGAAGGTCTTGCACGCGACGACTCTGGTTCTGTGTGGCCAGAGAAAGTCACTGCAGCAGATGTTGTGCACGACGGCGCCGAAGTGGTGTTGGTGGGTCACAAGTCCACGCAGTGGTACTCGGGTAGCAACGTGCGCCCCATGAACTTGGTGCCGCATCCACGACCATCTGCAACGGGTCGCGTGAAGGAAATCATCGAAGGTCACCGCGCGGGTCAAGAAATCAGCGAACAAGAAGCACTTGATTTGTTCCGTGCTCGCGGCCCAGAAGTGGGTTACATCGCCGACTACGCCGATGAACTGCGCTTCAACACCGTGGGCAACACGGTGACATGGGTGCACAACCGCAACATCAACTACACCAACGTGTGCACCTACAAGTGCAAGTTCTGCGGATTCTCCAAAGGTCCTCTCTCGCTGAACCTTCGCGGCACGCCATACCTGCTCACACTCGACGACATTGCCGATCGCGCACGCGAAGCAGCCGAATTGGGCGCCACCGAAGTCACGTTGCAGGGTGGCATTCACCCCGACTTCGACGGCGACTATTACATCGATGTCACCAAGGCCGTGAAGAGCGCGGTGCCCGACATGCACGTGCATGGATTCACCGCATTGGAAGTCACAGAGGGCGCTCACCGCAACGGTGAATCACTGCGCGATTACCTGCAACGCCTGAAGGATGCTGGCCTCGCATCATTGCCCGGCACCGCAGCAGAAATCTTGGACGACAAGATTCGCGCCATCATCTGTTCCGACAAGGTGAACACCGAGGAATGGTTGGAGTGCCATCGCCAGGCGCACAGCATTGGTCTTGGTTCGAACATCACCATCATGTTCGGCAGTGTGGAACACCCTGATTCATGGGCCCGTCACATGCAGGTCACGCGCGATCTGCAAAAAGAAACCGGTGGCTTCACCGAATTCATTCCGTTGCCGTTCGTGCACATGGCCTCGCCGATCTATTTGCAGCACAAGGCGCGTCGCGGACCCACCTTCCGCGAAAACGTTCTTATGCACGCCATTGGCCGCATTTTCTACCATGGCCTCATCGACAACGTTCAGGTCAGCTGGGTGAAGATTGGTACGTCAGGCGCAGCGCAATTACTGCAAGCTGGATGCAACGACCTGGGCGGCACATTGATGGACGAAAACATCTCGCGTGCTGCTGGTGCGAATCATGGCCAAATGATGACCGAAGGTCGCTTTGGTGAAGTGGTTGCCCCGTTGCGCCGCACTCTCGCCCAACGCGACACCAAGTACGGCCTTATCTCGTCATAGCCTGTACCGCGGTTATAGAGTCTCACCCCATGGTGCAGGCGAAATCAGCAACAACGTCACGTCGCATGAACGAAATCGGTGACGAGAGCAGGCAGCGGCTTCTCGACGCTGCTGAGGAGCTTTTCCTCGAAAAGGGATTCGAAGCAACAACCGTTGTCGAAATCGGAAAACGCGCCGGCATCAGCCATGGTTCCATCCCCTGGCACTTCGGCAATAAATCCGGATTGCTGTACTCGGTCGCCATGCGCATGTTCGACCGAAGTTCGTCTACAGAGCCGATCACGGCCGGCCAGCTTGGGTTCAACCGAATCTGGCGCGAGCACACCTACTAGCCCACTAGACGCAACGGGCAAGGCAGCAGAAAAGGCTGCTAAGGAAAACGCAAAGGCTCTCAAGGAACGTGCAGAGGAAATCTCACTAGTACGTGCAGCTGAGCAGGAAAGTCTGGAGCGGGACGTATTCGACCCCAAGAAGCCAGACGCACCAATCCTCATTGACGAGATTGAGGAAGTTGGCGTATCGGTAAACAACGACAAGGTTATTATCCGCACCATCGCTGACATCGAAGACATGACTTACGGGGTAGGTAACACTTACACCTTCAAGCAGGGTGTCAAGTACTCAGTCCCCCGTGACCTGGCGAACTACCTAGAACGCCTGGGTTACATCTGGCAGGCATAAGCCTCCTTCACATACTGTCCGCCCTGCTGGTTCTCGCCCTCCT
>JALQYL010000087.1 GCA_023254135.1 Ilumatobacteraceae bacterium
GAGGGTCTTCGTTTTGCTATCCGTGAGGGTGGCCGTACGGTGGGCGCAGGTCGCGTCACCAAGATCATCAAGTAAGAGTTAAAACGATGGCAACAAACAGCATCCGTATCCGCCTCAAGGCATTCGATCATGAGATCATCGACAAGTCGACTCGCATGATTGTTGAGACAGTTCTTCGCACCAACGCGAAGATCCGTGGACCAATCCCTCTGCCAACCGACAAGCACCGCTACACGGTTATCCGCGGACCACACATTGACAAGGACTCTCGCGAGCACTTCGAAATGCGCATCCACAAGCGTCTCATCGACATCGTCGAGCCAAACAACAAGACCATCGATTCGCTCCAGCGCATCGAGCTTCCTGCAGGCGTCGACATTGAGATCAAGCTTCAGGGTTAATTCTCTGAGCAATTGAATTCCGGAAACGGGGTGGCCGCAAGGCCACCCCGTTTTGGTTTATACGGCCAAATTTCTTAAAAGATTCTTGACCGACTCGCATGAACAAGGGGGGCGTCGAGATACATACTTAGTCCATGAGCTTTGATTCACATTGGGCCAACAACCCTCCACAACCACCAGCAAGTCGTCCACGTAAGCAGCGTGTCGCAGCGCTCGCGTTGGTTCTCGCCATGTCCGTCGGAGGCGGCATGGTGGGTGGCTTGATTGCAAACTCCAGTTCCTCGAACACTTCATCGAACAATGGCCCACTTGTCACGGCACCAAAAATTGACCAGAGCAAGGTGGGCAACACAAGCATCGCCAAAGCGGCTGCAGTCATCGCCCCCAGTGTGGTCACCATCTCGAATACCACCGCGAATGGTGGCGACACCGGCACCGGCATCATTGTCTCGAGTGATGGTGAAATCATCACCAACAATCACGTGGTGGAAGGTTCCACTGATCTCAAGGTGCGTCTAGCGGGTGCCACCGATGCAGTGAAGGCAACAATCCTTTCCACTGATCCTGGCAATGACCTTGCACTCATCAAGTTGGTGAACGCATCGGGACTCACTGCTGCCACCTTTGCAGATCCAGCATCAATGGCAGTGGGTGACACTGTTGTCGCGGTTGGTTACGCACTTGCATTGGATGGTGGCCCCAGTGTCACATCCGGAATCATTTCCGCACTCAACCGCACGCTCACCGATTCAAACGGTGCACTCGATGGTCTCGTTCAAACCGATGCGGCAATCTCCTCGGGTAACTCCGGTGGTCCACTCATCAACCTGAGCGGACAGGTGGTTGGTGTGAACACCGCGGTGTACAACAGTGACGGACAGACTGCTGCCAACAACATTGGCTTCGCAATTGGTGTTGCAGAAGTACAACGCGTGGTGAAGATTCTGCGCAACGATGCAACGGGTAATCATTCAAATGCCGCGCGAACACAGGGTTATTTGGG
Organism: Ilumatobacteraceae bacterium; assembly: GCA_023254135.1. Classification (GTDB taxonomy): domain Bacteria; phylum Actinomycetota; class Acidimicrobiia; order Acidimicrobiales; family Ilumatobacteraceae; genus UBA2093. Next base: position 1,405 of record JALQYL010000087.1, read on the forward strand.
CATTGCGCTTGGTGATCGCACGGACGGTGGTTCAGGTGCAGTCATCACTGAAGTACAAGCAGATTCACCTGCAGACAAGGCCGGTTTGAAAGTGAACGACATCGTGATTGCAATCAACGGAACAAGTGTCACTGGTCAGGGTGCACTCATCGCAGTGATTCGCGATGCATCGCCTGGCGACAAGGTCACTCTCACCATTGATCGTGACGGAACAAAGAAGACGCTCACTGCAACGCTGGTTGCACGACCAGCGCAGTAACTACAACGCGATAACGGGAAACCGTTCGTCGTCCAAAACGTCCCCATCGTTCAAACCGTTTGGTTCGAATGGTGGGGACGTTTTCCATGGTCGCGTGATCCAACGAACATCGTCACCCACATAACGGAAGCTCACCACGCGACGACGATGTGGGTGTCCAGTTGTTCCCGGAGCTGAATGCAACGTGCGGTAATGGAATGCAATCGCATCACCCGGAATCACATCGCACACAACAATTTCTCCGAGTGCCTCCAACTCTTCGAGAGTGGGAAACAATTCGAAACCGGCCGCAGCTGCGACGTACGGAGAGTCATCGACAAAACGATTCGGAATGAAGCGACGTGGAATCACATGACTCCCTCGCATGCATCGAAGTGCAACGGATGCGGGTGCTGGATCGAGGGGAACCCAGATGCTCACGTTGTCCAGGCCTTCCACCCCGTAGTACGGGTCGTCGTGGTGCCAGGGTGTGATGGTGACCGTGTCGGGTTCTTTCACCAGCACGTGCTCGTGGAAAAACCGGGGGGAGTGGGTGCCCATCAACTCACCCGCTATCTGGGGCAACGCGCCTGAGAGGGCCAAGGACCGAAATTCAGGGATTCGAGCCCAACTCACATAGTCATCGAAAAAGCGCCCGCCCGACCCTTCGGGGGTGTAATCGTTGGACCACGGGCTGGGGCTGACCATGTTGGCTTCCACACCAGAGGCCAATTTCGACAACATTTCAGCCGAAATCACGTTTTTTAACACCACGAAGCCGTCTTTTTTGTAGGTTTCGACCACATCGGGGGTGAGCAGTGCCATCACCCCATGGTACGCCCCTGGGACTGACCAGAGCCGACCTGCATCACGTATTCACAAACACACAATCTGTCGGGTGCTGGCCGTTCCCCTTACCACCGCCGGTCAATTTGTTGGTGGATTTCCGCGTTGCGTCGGGGCATTCCGCCGATAGCGTTTCAACTCCGTGCGATTCAGGTCTCCAGCCTGATGAGCAAGTTCGATCGTCGAATAAAAACAATCGACGTCCGTGAAGGCCGAGATGAGCAATCATCAAGGAACCACACGGCAAACCCAGACAGGTGCTCCGTCAACAGCGATGTTGTCGGAGCATTTGCGTGAATAACCAACGAGAAAAAGGGTTGCCGCCATGGCACAAAAAGCGATCGTCGGCGAAAAAGTCGGCATGACACAGGTGTGGGGAGATGACCAGCGAGTCATCCCTGTCACCGTTCTGCGTGTAGAGCCTTTGCGCGTCGTACAAGTCAAGACAAATGACCGCGACGGATACACCGCACTTCAAGTCACCTACGGACAGAAGAACGCATCAAAGTTAACCAAGCCTGAACAGGGACACTTCGCAGCAGCGAACGTCGAATCAGGTCGCCGCCTCGTCGAGCTTCGTCTCGACAGCGTCGACGGATACGAAGTTGGTCAGGAGATCGCCGCAGATCTTCTTGCAGCAGGTGACATGGTCGACGTCACTGCAGTGAGCCGCGGTAAGGGCTTTGCAGGTGGCATGAAGCGTCACAACTTCAATGGCCAAGGTGCGAGCCACGGTAACCACAAGCACCACCGTGCTCCTGGTTCCATTGGTTCATGTTCATTCCCTGGTCGCGTGTTCAAGGGTCTCCGCATGGCGGGTCACATGGGCAACGAGCAAGTCACCACTCTCAACCTTGAAGTCGTTTCTGCAGATGCAGAGCGCGGCCTCTTGTTGATCAAGGGTTCGGTTCCAGGTCCTAACGGCGGTGTTGTGATTGTTCGCAACGCAGTGAAGGCGAAGTGATTGCAATGACACAGATCGCAGTGAAGAACGCAACAGGCGCAAGCGCAGGCAATGTTGAAGTAGCAGACGCTCTCTTCGCAGTGCAGCCAAACGTTCCTGTCATGCACCAGGTTGTCACAGCACAACTTGCACATCGTCGCGCAGGTACACAGGCAACGAAGACTCGTTCCGAAGTTTCCGGTACTGGTAAGAAGCCGTTCAACCAGAAGGGCACCGGCGGTGCTCGTCAGGGTTCAACTCGTGCACCTCACTACACCGGTGGTGGTATTGCACACGGCCCACAGCCTCGCAAGTACTCGCAGCGCACACCTCGCAAGATGATTCGTCTTGCGCTTGCGTCTGCACTCAGCGATCGCAACAACGAACAGCGTGTTGTTGTTGTTGATTCGTGGGGCATCACCACACCAAGCACAAAGAGCGCCATCAAGGTTCTCAGCGCACTCGGTGTGAGCGGCAAGGTTCTTGTTGTTGTCACTCCCAACGAAGAAGCAGCAATCAAGAGCTTCCGCAATCTTCCAGACGTGCAACTCATCCTCGTGGGTGAACTCAACGCGTACGACGTGTTGTGCAATGACTGGATTGTTTTCTCGAAAGACAGCCTCCCCGGCACAAAGGAAGCGAACTGATGAAGGATCCACGCGACATCATCATCAAGCCAGTGGTTTCTGAAAAGAGCTACTCGCTGATGGAAACCGACGTGTACACATTCCAAGTACATGTCGATGCAACCAAGCCCGAGATTCACGATGCAATCGAATCCATCTGGGGCGTCAAGGTGCTGAAGGTCAACACCCTTAATCGCAAGGGCAAGTTCCAGCGCACTCGTAATTCAAACCGAATCGGTCAGCGTCCGTCCACCAAGCGGGCCATCGTCACACTTGCAGCGGGCAGCAAGATCCCGTTGTTCGAAAGCTGAGTTCATCATGGCAATTCGTAAGCGCAAGCCAACTAGCCCCGGACGTCGTTTCCAGACGGTGTCCGACTTCTCCGAAATCACCAAGACAACACCGGAGAAGACACTTCTCCGTTCGAAGTCAAACACCGGTGGTCGTAACGCATACGGTCGCAAGACCGCTCGTCACAAGGGTGGCGCACACAAGCGTCAATACCGCATCATCGACTTCAAGCGCACCAAGGACGGCATGTCCGCCAAGGTTGCAGCAATTGAATACGATCCAAACCGCACCTGCCGCATTGCACTTCTTCACTACGAAGACGGCACCAAGGCATACATCCTCGCCCCCAAGGGTCTCGAAGTTGGTATGCGCGTAGAGAGCGGACACGGCGCAGACATCAAGCCAGGCAACGCAATGCAATTGCGCTACATGCCTGTCGGTACCGTCGTGCACAACGTCGAACTTCGTCCTGGTCAGGGCGGAAAGATTGGCCGTTCAGCAGGCATGGCCGTGCAGCTCGTGGCAAAGGACGGCGACTTCGCAACGTTGCGTCTTCCTTCCACCGAAATGCGCCGCGTGCTTCTCGATTGCCGCGCCACAGTTGGCGAAGTCGGCAACTCCGAGCACGAACTCGTCAAGATCGGTAAGGCCGGTCGTAACCGTTGGAAGGGTGTACGTCCGCAGACTCGCGGTGTCGCCATGAACCCGGTCGACCACCCACTCGGTGGTGGTGAAGGAAAGACCTCTGGTGGTCGTCCTCCCGTATCGCCATGGGGCAAGCCAGAAGGCCGTACTCGCAATACCAACAAGCCGTCGCAGCAACTTATTGTTCGCCGTCGCCGCGCAGGAAAGGGACGGAGGTAACACATGTCTCGCAGCCTCAAAAAGGGTCCATTCGTCGACGATCACTTGCTCAAGAAGGTCGATGCCGCAAACGCATCGGGCGATCGCAAGGTCATCAAGACATGGTCACGTCGCTCAACAATCGTTCCCGACATGGTGGGTCACACCATTGCCGTGCACGATGGTCGTAAGCACGTGCCCGTTTACTGCACCGAGTCCATGGTTGGCCACAAGCTCGGCGAGTTCTCACCTACCCGCACGTTCCGCTACCACGCCGGACAAGAGAAGAACGCGAAGCGATAAGTCATGACTGGACCAAAGCTCAACGAAGCAAACCGCGTTGCAGGCTCAAAGAGCGGCAGCCGCGCAGTTAACAAGTACCACCGTTCATCGGCCTCGAAGGTTCGCGTTGTGTTGAACCTCATTCGCGGTCTCGACGTTCGTAGCGCCGACGAAATCTTGCAATTCACCGATCGTGAAGCTGCACGTGTTGTACGCAAGGTTCTTGCATCTGCAGTTGCAAACGCAATCACCAACGACAACCTTGATGCAGACGAACTCTTCGTCAAGGCATGTTTCGCCGACGAGGGCCCAACGCTCAAGCGTTTCCGTCCTCGCGCGAAGGGTCGTGCAGGCAAAATCTTCAAGCGCACCTGCCACATCACTGTCATC
>JALQYL010000088.1:0-3087 GCA_023254135.1 Ilumatobacteraceae bacterium
ATTTCATTCACCTCACCGCATATGCAGGTGTGATCCTGTCGTACAGCCATCAAATCACCTTGGGCTCGTTGCTCTCGGGTGATCGCCTCATTCGATTCCTGTGGGGAATCGCTGTCATCTACTCGCTGCTATTGGTAGTGCTGGCGCGTTGGAGCAGTGTGATCGCTGCAGTTCGCAAACCATTGCGTGTTCTTGAAGTGCAACGTGAAACAGAAGATTCAGTTTCTGTTCTGTTGGGTGGTCCCAACATTCACAACTACGCAGGCGAAGGTGGACAGTTCATCATGGTGCGCAACTTGCGCCGTGGTCAGTGGTGGAAGTCGAATCCCTACTCATTGTCAGCTGCTCCCACCACTGGCGGAATGCGCATCACCGTGAAGGATCGCGGAGATGCAAGCAGTGCGCTCTTTTCATTGAGAAAAGGTGACCGAGTTGCCGTGGAAGGCCCCTACGGCGTAGTGACACCAGAGATCTTCGAAGGAACACGTCCATTGTTCATTGCCGGAGGCGTGGGCGTCACACCTGTGCGTGCAATGTTGGAATCGTTGCCGAAAGATTCGCATCCGCTGGTGTTGTTACGAGCTCGCAGCATTGAAGACATTCCGCACTACAAGGAAATTTGTGATCTTGCAGACGAGCGACGTGGCGATGTACGACTGGTGCTTGGTCGCACTGCTCAATTGAAGGCCGCTGATCCATTTGCGCCCAAAGTGCTCACATCATTGGTGCCCGACTTGCACAAGTGCACTGCATTTGTGTGTGGCCCCACCGCACTCACATTCGCTGCGCGCAAGGGTCTGCGCGAAGCCGGCCTGAATCCCTCCCGTATCCATTTAGAAATTCCCTGGTGGTAAGCCATGTCACATCGTCAACCTTCTCTTGCGCGTCGCGCATTTCCGGCCATTGCCCTCACGGCAGTGGGAGTGGGCATGGTGCAGGCACTCGATCGTCCTGCAGTGCCAGTAGGCGGCGCATTGGGCAATGTGTCTGCAGCAGATGCCGCGACCACCACGATTGCTCCCGTTGACACCACTGCAACCACGCTCGCGCCGAACGGTGGTGCAAGTGCAGCCGGCGGAGTGCCCACGGCCACGGTTGCACCATCGGCGACCACAGTTGCACCACCAGTAGCCACCGCCGCGCCAGCCACCACCGCTGCGCCCGATTCATGTGGTGCATTGAGCGGTACCGGATCACCAGGACAAATCACCGAGCGTCGTAACTACGGCACGGTGACGGTGACTGCAAAGTTCACTGCCGAAGGCACCCTGTGTTCTGCAAGCGCCACGTACCAGGTGTACGACCAGAAGTCGGTGCGTTACGAGGAATACTCCATTCCCATCTTGAACAAGCAAGCCGTTGCCGCAAAGAGCGCCAACATTCAGGGCATCAGTGGTGCAACGGCCGTCTCCGATGGTTATCGCGCCTCGCTGCAATCAGCCATCGACAACAAGCACTAGAAGTGCACGCACTCCATCGCGATTCGTTTCCCATCATGGGAACCACGGCCAGCATTCATGTGAATGACGATGTGTCGACCGATGACTTCGTGGAAATCGTTCGTATTGCACACACCGAACTGCAACGTTTGGAGTCAATGTTCACGGTGTTTCAGCCTGATAGCGAAATCAGTCGCATCAATGCCGGAACCCTGCATCACCTTGATGCCAGCGCTGAAGTCATTGAGGTGTTGGACCATTGCGCATGGTTGGAACAAGCGTCACACGGGGCATTTTCCATACGGCGTGCCCGCACAAGCACCGACATCAATCCGTCGGGCTTCGTGAAGGGATGGGCCGGTGAGCGAACATCTGATTTATTGCGCGCCCACGGTCTTCAGCATTTCTACGTGGGAATTGGCGGCGACTATGCGCTCACTGGTGGACTCACCGAAAATGAACCATGGCGTATTGGCATTGTTGACCCACGAGATGCCACTCAATTGGTGGGAACGGTGGATGCGGTGTCGGGCGCCATTGCCACCAGTGGAACTGCCGAACGAGGTGAACACATTTGGGATCCACGCACCGGTGCGCCAGCCACTTCGTTCCTGTCGGTGACAGTGGTAGGACCACAACTGATGTGGGCCGACGCATATGCAACCACGGTATTTGTTTTGGGTGAAGAAGGTCTCGACTGGTTGCGCCAGTTCCCGAACTACAACGCGTTGCCCGTGCGGGTGAATGACTAACCGTTCGTGGTGATACCAGCGAGTGCCAATGCTTCGTTGAGCGTGCTGGCACGACGAATGGTGCAGCCTGCATCGATATCGGGAGCACTGGCGGGCACGATGGCTTGTGTAAAGCCCAAACGCGATGCTTCATTGAGGCGACGTGCAAGGTGACCCACTTGGCGAACTTCGCCGGCCAATCCCACTTCGCCGATAACCACGAGATCTGCAGGCAATGGAATGTTGGAGATGGCAGACACCAACGCGAGACACAGACCAAGGTCTGCACCAGGTTCCGTGAGTTTCACTCCGCCCACCACCGATGCGTACACCTCGTGACCAGCCAAGCTGACGCGGGCCCGACGTTCCAGAACTGCGAGCAACATGGAGAGTCGACCTTGATCGACACCTTGTGCACTGCGACGTGCAGGAACAGCGGAGTTCACAGGATTGGTGAGCGTTTGCAGTTCCACCAACAACGGACGTTGTCCTTCAATGGTGGGAACAACAACAGAACCTGGCACACCCGTGCGTCGGTCGGTGAGGAACAATTGGCTTGCATCAGGAACACCAATGAGGCCGGCCTCGGTCATTTCGAAGAGGCCCAATTCATTGGTGGGACCAAAGCGATGCTTGGCTGCACGCATGAGACGCAAAGCGTGATGACGCTCACCTTCGAATGACAACACCGTGTCGACAACGTGTTCCAGAACACGCGGACCAGCGAGGCCACCTTCTTTGGTGACGTGGCCAACGATGACCACCGAAATGTTGCGACGCTTCGCTTCTTGCACCAAACGATGTGCACAACCACGTACTTGCACAACAGAACCAGGTGCAGAACTGAGGTCGGGGTCTACAACGGTTTGAATGGAGTCAATGACAACGAGTTGCGGTTTGATTTTGTCGATGGCAGC
>JALQYL010000088.1:3179-5761 GCA_023254135.1 Ilumatobacteraceae bacterium
TGGCCGCAATGATGTTGGGCATTGACATTTCGGGCAACAACCACAGGTTTGGTTTTACGGCGCCCAATCGGTCGGCACGAAGACGCACTTGTTGTGCGCTCTCCTCTGCGGTGACATACAACGATTCACCAGGTGCACCAGCAAGCAACTGCAACAACAACGTGCTCTTGCCAATGCCGGGTTCTCCACCCAACAATGTGACCGAACCAGGAACCAAGCCGCCACCCAACACTCGATCAAGTTCGCCGATGCCGGTGGGAACAGGATCTGACTCGGTGGAGCTGACATCGCCAATGGGCATTGCTTCTCCCGGCGGCACCAATGCGAGGCCAGCGGCAAGTGTGACCAGTGATTCCTCGGGGCCTTCCACATCTTCCACCAGGGAATTCCACGCGCCACACGCGAGACACTTTCCTGACCACTTCGGAAATGAGGATCCGCATTCGGAACAGCGATGTACGAGACGCAGTTTTGCCACGCACAGACCATATATGCAGGGTGGTCGTCGTTTCCTCCTGATGTGAATGGATGTGGATAGATTGAATGACAGTTCATTTCTAGGAGAACCATGAAGCCTCTGGCCCCAATCGCCCGAATTTCAGCTGCGGTGGGCATCGCATCCATTGCAATCGCGGCCTGCGGAGGCTCAACGTCCACCACTCGCAACGCAGAAGGTGATGCCGTTGCCTGTGTGAGCCAATCGGATTCCGTGTTCACTTCCGAGGGGCAACTGGAACTGCACTTTTGTTCGCAGGCCAAACAATGGGTGCGTGAAGATGAAGGTGCAACATACAGCGAGAAGATGACCATTTCGAATGGAAAGGCCATCACTTCTCTCAATGCATTCGGTTCCATGAAGGTGATTTCCTACGATGCCGCCGGCGAATTGGTGGGTGTGGACAAGATCACGCTGAACGGTTCACGAGGTGGATTGACCTACAAGGTGAACACAACTGCGAACCCGGTGGTTATCAGCGAGGTTGCGCGAGCAGGCTGGTCTGGTACGCCAACAGATCCCAATGTTTCCCACAGTGAAGCGGAAACCTTGGTCACCAATTTCAACAACGCCTCGGCTCCGGCGGCTGACTGGGGACTACCCACACGCGCAGACCTTGGCGGGCTATTTGAAAATGATTTTGCCGTTCGTGCCGCTGGAATTGATATTTCGGGGCGAACCTCTGCGTACTGGCTGAGCGGAAAAATAGATGGGAAAGCCTTCGGTGTAGATGGTGTTATCTATGGAGTGTTGCGGTCAGTTGCTGCTCCGGGCGGATTTGCATATTGGCAACGAGTAGAGGCGCCATCCACCATGGACTTTGTGCGTCCAACCCGAAACTTCACACCAGGCGACGGACCAGCCATTTTGGTGGCCGCTGGTTATGTGCCAGACGTGTCGACCTCCAGCTCTATTGCATTGGGTACTCGCGTTGAGGAACCAGCCACCTCAGCCCCTGAAGTCACCATTGCCGACAGCCCGGAACAAGTCACCCGAATCAGCATTATCAGCCCGAAAGTGCCCGTGATTGAACTGGCGCCAGGTGAGCAAGTTGTGCGAGTGACTCCAGTCGATGTGAAGAAATACATTGCTGAAACCTCACTGACACAAGTAAAGACTGCCGAGATTCAGTTTGATGGCGGCGAGTGGATTGCACTTTCGCTTAGTTCGAACACCGATATCAAGATTCCTGCAACGGCCAAGAATGCCGTCATGCGCATCACGAGTCCATCGGGTGACACCTATCAGGTTCCGAAAACCATTGTTCACGAAGGTGAATCAGCAAGTGCAACAACAACCGAGCCCACAGCGGAGCCAGCAGTCGCAGCACCGGTTGCAGGCAAGAAATCTGAAGAAGAATCGGACTTCGGCTACATCGCGTATGCGATACCTGTTCTTCTATTGCTAGCCGTCGGTTTCGCGGCACGTCGATACACAACACGAAAGAAGTAGGCAATTCATGAAGTCTCGAGGGTCACGCTTTCTTGCTGTTGCGTCGTTGCTAGCTGCCGTGGTGGGTGCGTGTGGCGGCGCTTCGGCAATTCCCCTCACAGCAGTTGCCTCAAAAATTGATCTTGCGCCGAAGAGCAACGGATTTTCTTTTGCGAATTTTGGTGCTTCTGCAACCAACGAAGTATTCAATACCCAAGATCTCGTCACCATGTTTGGTGCGTCAGCGTGTGTCAACAAAGATGCCGCATCCTGTGCACCTACTGCACAGGCAGGCGAGTGGGCCCAAATGGTGAACGATGCACGAATCTCAGGGCACTGCGAAGGATTGGCAGTGCAGTCATCGGAGCGATTCAATTCCAAACAGAATCCACCAACTGTTGATCTGAAGAACGAAGGCGATGTAACGCACGGCATCATGCGGGCGTTTGCAACGCAGTTTCTGCCAGAGGTGCAAGATGCCACGAATGAGTGGTCAAAGAAGTCACTGGTGGAAATAGTGAATGAATTGTCCGCCTCGTTCAAGAGCGGAGAATCGAAATACACCTTGGGTCTGTACACGGAATCCGGTGGCCATGCCGTATTGCCGTATGCACTGGAATTTCCCAACAAAGACCTTGCCGTCATCAAGGTGTAC
>JALQYL010000089.1 GCA_023254135.1 Ilumatobacteraceae bacterium
GGGAACTGAGCAATTTGCGTGCGCTTTGCGTAACCGCCATCGGACACGATGAGCAATGCATCGTCACCACGACCTGGGTCTGCAGACACCACCACGTCTCCAGGACGCAACTTCATGCCACGAACACCAGCTGCGCCACGTCCCATGGGTCGCACTTCTTTTTCGTTGAAGCGAATGACCTGGCCGCTTTGGCTGACGATGAAGATGTCGTCGTCACCGCTTGTTTCGATAACGCGAACGAGTTCGTCGTTGTCTTTGAGGTTGAGTGCGATAAGACCATCGCGACGACTGGAGTTGTATTCGTCGAACGCAGTCTTTTTGACTTGGCCGTTCTTGGTGACGAAGAACAAATAACGCTCTCCGGGGAACTCACGTGTGTCGATGATGGCCTGGATGGTTTCACCGGCCTGCAACGGCAACAAGTTGACAATGGGAATGCCCTTGGCGGTGCGCTCGCGTTCTGGAATGTCTGCCGCGCGAAGTTTGTACACGCGACCCCTGTTGGAGAAGAACAACATGTGCGCGTGCGCGGTGGTGAACACCACGCGACGAACGATGTCATCTTCTTTCAGGGTGGCGCCCTTGACGCCACGACCACCGCGAGCCTGTGCACGGAACGAAGTTGCAGGAACAGCCTTCACGTACTGGGCCTGTGTCATCACGATGACCAGTTCCTTGTCGTCGATGAGGTCTTCCAACGCCATGTCGCCGCTGTCGTTGATGATCTTGCAGATACGAGGTGTGGCGAAGTCCTTCTTTACTTCTGCCAACTCGTCTTTGATGACCTGACGCAGCACAGTGTCGGAGCCAAGAATTTCTTCATAGCCCTTGATGCGCGTTGCCACATCTTCCAGTTCCTTTTCAAGATCGATGCGTGACAAGCGTGTGAGCTGACGCAACTGCATGTCGAGAATGTCAATGGCTTGACGTTCGGAGAATTCGTATGGCTTGGCCATGAGAGATTCTTTTGCACTTGCGGCGTCATCTGACTCGCGAATGAGCTTGATGATGGCGTCGATGACATTGAGGGCCTTCATGCGGCCTTCAAGAATGTGCGCGCGATCCTTTGCCTTGTCGAGACGGAACTGTGTACGACGTGTGACAACTTCAAGTTGGTGACGCACATAACCGTTGAGCGCATCGGCAAGGTTGACGGTACGAGGAACGCTGTCCACCAAGGCCACCATGTTCACGGGGAAACTGGTTTGCAGTGATGTGAGCTTGTACAGGTTGTTGAGAACCACGTTTGCGTTGGCATCGCGCTTCAACAAGATGACAAGGCTTGTTTTGCCACCAGCAGAACCGTCGTTCACGTCGGCGATTCCTTCAAGGTCGCCGTTGTCGACGAGTTCTTGAATACGCGCGGCAATGGAAGAACAGCTTGTTTGGTAAGGCAATTCAGTGACCTGAATTTCCATGCGGCCCTGACGGTTTTCTTCAATGACCGCCTTGGCGCGCATCTTCACGCTGCCGCGACCCGTGCGATAGGCATCGATGATGCCGGCGCGACCCAGAATGTTTCCGCCCGTTGGGAAGTCGGGACCCAACACGAACTGCATGAGATCGTCGGGTGTGGCCTCGGGGTTATCAATGAGGTGCACCGTTGCATCGATGACTTCGCCCAAGTTGTGTGGCGGAATGCTGGTGGCCATACCCACGGCAATGCCCTGGCTGCCGTTCACCAACAAGTTGGGGAAACGTGCGGGCAACACCTTTGGTTCTTCGGAAGTGCCGTCGTAGTTGGCAATCATGTCGACGGTGTTTTCGTCGATGTTGTCGAGCAACAACATGGCCAATGGATGCAGGCGTGATTCGGTGTATCGCGCAGCAGCCGGACCAAAGTCGGGCGACCCATAGTTGCCGTGGAAGTCGATGAGAGGGTGACGCAAAGAGAATGGCTGTGCCATACGCACCAACGCGTCATAAATGGCCGAGTCACCATGTGGGTGATAACGAGCCATGGTGTCACCAGTAACGCGGGCGCACTTCACGAAGGGGCGATCAGGGCGGAAGCCCTGTTGTTCCATGTCCCAGATAATGCGGCGGTGCACGGGCTTCAGTCCGTCACGAACGTCGGGCAGTGCGCGCGACATGATGACCGACATGGAGTAGTCGAGGAATGACCGTTCCATTTCATCGGACAATGGAATGGGCTGGATTTGGTCGAACAAGTTCGGGTCGCTCATTGGTGGTACCTGTCAGCCTTAGAAGTCGAGGTTGCGCACATCGCGTGCGTTGGTAACGATGAAGTTCTTACGACTCTCTACGTCGTCGCCCATGAGAACACTCACCACTTCGTCGGCAAGTGCTGCTTCTTCAACAGTGACTTGCAACAACGTGCGGGTCATGGAATCCATGGTGGTGCTCTGCAATTCTTCCCAGTCCATTTCTCCAAGGCCCTTGAGGCGTTGGAATTCTTTCTTGTGGTTGGGCTTCTCTTCGAGGAATGCTGCCTTTGCAACATCGTCCTTGAGATACACCTTTTCTTTGCCCACTTCCGTTGAGTACAACGGCGGTTGTGCAATGTAGATGTAGCCGGCTTCCACCATGGGTCGCATTTGGCGATAGAAGAATGTGAGCAGCAACGTACGAATGTGGCTGCCGTCCACGTCGGCGTCTGCCAACGCGATGATCTTGTGATAGCGCGCCTTCGTGACATCGAATTCGTCGCCCACACCGCCGCCGATAGCGGTGATGAGTGCTTGAATTTCGTTGTTCTTCAACATCTTGTCGAGACGTGCACGTTCAACGTTGAGGATTTTTCCGCGGATGGGAAGAATTGCCTGTGTGCGTGGATCGCGTGCGTCAACGGCTGTGCCGCCTGCAGAGTCACCTTCCACAATGAACAATTCGCTCTCTTCGGCCTTGCTACTGGAGCAGTCCTTGAGTTTGTCGGGCATACCTGCACCGGCAAGAGCTGTTTTGCGTCGCACTGCGTTGCGTGCATTCTTTGCGGCAAGACGTGCTTGTGCTGCGGCAACTGCCTTCTTCACCACTTTGTTCGCCTCGGTGGGGTTTTCTTCGAACCATTCAGCGAGGTACTTGTTGGTGGACTTCTGTACGAACGAACGCATGGGGACGTTGCCCAACTTGGCCTTTGTTTGGCCTTCGAACTGTGGTTCGCGCAACTTCACCGCAACGATGGCGGTGATGCCTTCGCGAATGTCTTCGCCCAGCAGGTTGTCGTCTTTTTCTTTCAACAAGTTCTTTTCACGCGCGTACTTGTTCATCACCGATGTGAGAGCGGTCTTGAATCCTTCAACGTGCATGCCGCCCTCAGTGGTGGAAATACCGTTGGCGTATCCGTGAATTCCCTCGTAATAACCGGTGTTCCACTGGATGGCGATGTCGAGTTGCATGCCCTCTTCTTCATCTTCATCTTCGAAGGAAGCAACTTTGTTGAACAAAGCTTCTTTCGATTGATTGAGATGCTTCACGAAGTCGACGATGCCGCCCTTGAACTGGTACGTGACACTTTGTTCTTTGCCTGCACGCTCATCGGTGAACACCACTTCGAGGTTCTTGTTGAGGAAGGCCATTGTCTGCAAGCGCTCCATCACGGTGCGCGCAACAAACTCAACACCTTCTGAAGCAAAGATGGTGGGATCGGGATAGAAGGTGACGGACGTGCCGGTCTTGCGACCACGAGCCGGGGTTTTTCCTTCTTTGGTGATCTTGCCCTTGGGCTTGCCACCGTTTTCGAACGCCATGGTGTAGCGATCGCCGCCACGGTCAATTTCCAACAACACCTGGGTGGACAATGCGTTCACTACGGAAACACCCACACCGTGGAGTCCGCCGGAGACCTTGTATCCCTCACCACCGAATTTGCCGCCCGCGTGCAAAACGGTGAGCACAACTTCTGCTGCGCTCTTGCCCTTGTGCGGTCCGGATGGGTAGGGATCGACGGGAATACCACGACCGTTGTCGTCAACGCGGCAGCCACCATCGGCTAACAACGTGACTCCGACGCGGTCGCAAAAACCCGCCATTGCTTCGTCGACAGCGTTGTCGACTACTTCCCAGATGAGGTGGTGGAGACCAGCGAGACCCGTTGACCCGATGTACATACCGGGTCGCTTACGTACGGGGTCAAGACCTTCAAGAACCTGAATGTCTTTCGCGCCGTAGTCAGCAGATGGGTTCTTCGCCGAAGCTTTTTTTGATTCTGCCATGGCTCAAACAGACTACTTCTTGGGTGGTGTGGTTATCGGGAACGTCGTACTTTCACGTCAAGAGAATCGACTTCGTCACCGGCTTTTGATTTCAATGTGGACAACAATTGCGCTTCGAGGAACTTGAGTTGCGTGGCCCAAGCGGGATCGTCCACCTCCACAACAAGCACTCTTTTTTCAAGACGTTTTGGTGTCACATGGTCAGCAATTGCGTCGCCCACAATGTCGCGCCACTGTGAAAACAGGCCCATGGAACTGCTGCTGTCGGACACCTTCATGCGCTGCAACACCTTGTTCAACACATCACCAAGGTGACGCGGCGCACGTCCCGGGTTTTCGAACTGATGATCACTCATTATTCGCACCTTTATCCACATGCTGTGATGACACGATTTCGCCACCTGCAATATGAATGATGCTGTCAGGGTGGGCCGCTGTTGGTAGGTCGTGCGCGGTAGTAATCACTACTTGTCCTTCGGGCATGTGCCGCAGAAGGGCTTCGCACCGGTGCGGGTCGAGTTCGGACAGCACGTCATCCAGTACCAAAAGTGGGGCCGTACCCACCACTTCGGTCACCAAACGGTGGATTCCCAGGCGCAAAGCCAGGGCCAAGGTGCGGCATTCGCCCTGGGAAGCATGGGTTTTGGCGGGCATGCCCTTGATATGCAGCCCGACATCGTCTCGATGGGGCCCCACGGAGCTAATTCCCCGCCGAAGATCTTCGTTTCGGGCCTCTGCGAGGGCGGCGGCCAGACCGGTTCGCCGCCAATCGGGCTCGTACACCACGTCCACCGCGGTGGGTTCTGTGGCCAAATCTTCGTACGCCTCTCGCACGAAAGGCGACAACCGAGCCACCAGCTTGGCGCGGGCCTCCCCCAACTGAGATCCCTTTTCCACGAATTGGGCATCCCACACATCGAGGGTCATTTCAATATCACTGGTGAGGCGGCCGTGCGACTGCTTCAGCAACACATTGCGTTGTCGAACAATGCGGTCCACCTCCAGACGCAAGGCGTCGTTCTTCGGTGCCAGGGCCACCAGTGCGTCATCAAGAAGATCACGGCGCGCAGAAGGCCCTTCGTACACCACTTGCAAGTCAGTGGGTGCGAACACGGTGGAGCGCATGACGCCCAACAGGTCGCGCGCGCGAGCAAGACGTTGCTTGTTCACCAACACGCGGTTGCGTCCGGCGCGATTGATTTCAGCCTCCACCAAAATTTCGCGACCGTCTTCATGTTCGATCCATGCACGCACGTATGCGGTGTCTGCTCCGGTGCGTACCAACGCATCGTTTTGTACGTTGCGAAAACTTCGCAATGTTGACAAGTAACTCATCGCTTCCGCGAGAGACGTTTTTCCTTGTGCGTTACGTCCGATGACTGCAGTGACACCAGCATTCAGTTCGATGATTTCGTGTTTGTACACACGAAAGTCGGTGAGTTCGATGCGACGAATCACCACATCAGATCTTGCGAGGCATTAACAAGTGCAAGTACGAATCGTTGCCCACCGTGCGAATGATT
>JALQYL010000008.1 GCA_023254135.1 Ilumatobacteraceae bacterium
AGCCACCCACATCCACCAGCACGGCTGATTTTGTCTTTGACAGTTCAAATGAGGCAGTGGCAAAGATCAACGGGTCCACGGGCAGGGTCACCATTGTGGGTGCCGGCACAACGTCCATTTCCTTCTCGCAAGCGGCCACAGCCAACTATGAAGCAGTATCAACCAAAGCCACGCTCACGATTGGCAAAGGTTCCCTCACGTTTGCCTCCAGTGTTCTTGAAGATGTCACATTTGGTGTTGCGGATTTCAATCTCACGCCACCAGCGTCTGCAAGCAACGGCCTCATCGCGTATGCATCAACCACACCTGAAGTCGCGACGGTGGACGCAACAACTGGACGCGTTCGAATTGTGGGAGCCGGAGCCGCTTCACTGAGAATTCTGCAGGCCGCCTCTTCCAACTTTGAAGCAAGTATTCAAACAGTGACGTTCAACGTGAAGCGTGCGGTTCCCACGTTGGTGATGACCGCGCCAGCAGACAAGCCGTTCGGTGCCGCCGACTTCACCATGCCCGCGCCCACCACCAACAGTTCCGGCGCCATCACCTACACGTCGGTCACTCCGAACGTTGCAACGGTCAATGCCACCACGGGTGCAGTGCATCTGGTGGGAACCGGAACCGTCACCATTCAGGCATCGGTGGCAGCCACCAACAACTACGAGTCCCGTTCCAACACCGTTTCGTTCACTGCACTGAAGGCGTTCCCCACGTACGGGAACTTCGCGTTGAGTTCGGTGGTGGCCACTACGAACACCCTGCAGATCACACCGCCCACCTCCACGAGCGCAGCTGCGTTCTCCTATGCGAGCAGCGACACCAGTGTTGCCACCGTGAATCCATCCACCGGATTGGTGACACTCGTTTCTGCCGGCATCACCAACATCACGGTGTCGCAACCAGCCAACTCGTTGTTCGAGGCCGGCTCGACAACCGCAGCCCTCACGGTCACTCGCGCAACTCCCGTGTTCGGACAATTCACCATTGCTGCGAAGACATTCGGTGATGCAGCGTTCTCCGTCACCCCACCCGTGTCCACCAGCAACGGAGCATTCACCTACACCTCGAGCAACACGAACGTGGCCACGGTGACTGCAAACGGAACGATTTCCGTCGTGGGTGCGGGTTCGTCGGTGATCACCGCGACGCAAGCGATGACCGGCGTGTACAACTCTGCGTACAGCGTGGCCACGCTCACGGTGTCGAAGGCTGCACCCGTGTACGGCGCGTTTTCATTGGCCGATCATGAGGCGGATGGGTCAACGTTCACTCCGACTGCACCAACGTCATCGAGCCCGGCCGCGTTCACATATTCATCGAGCAACACATCGGTGGCAACCGTCAACGCAACCACTGGCGCCATCACCGTGGTTGCACCCGGCACCACCATCATCACCGGCTCGCAGAGTGCCACCGCCAACTTCACCGCATCCTCGGTGTCGGCACCGTTGACCGTGTTGCAACCGCTCGCAACTCTGGGCACGTTCACGGCAACGGCAAACGTACAAACCCCCGGACTGACCGGCAAGAGATATGTCGGATACTTCAATGACAATGTGCAGTGGTTCGCCACCGCGGCATTGCATGGCGACACGAATTCGATGAGCGATTTCACGTACTTCACTTCGAGTGCCGACTACTACTCGTGGGAATGGACCGGCACTTTCGTGGTGCCGAACAGTGGCTCGTATGAGTTCTGCACCACGTCCGACGATGCGAGTTACGTGTGGTTGGGCTCGATTGCATCCGCCGGATTCACCACGTCCAACGCCTTGGTGCAGAACGGTGGTTTGCACGGAATGAACCGTCGATGCGGAACCATTGCGCTCACCGCAGGTCAGTCGCTGCCCATCCGTGTTCAATTTGGTGAGAACGGCGGCGGCGATGCCATCACCATGTCGTATGCAATCGACGGTGGAAGCCCCATTTATGACGGCACCGGCAACTACTTCTCGATGCAGCCATCTCGCGTTGGTGACCCCAACTACACCATTGCCCACCCCACTTCGAACAGTTCGGGTGCATTCACCTACACCAGCAGCAATCCGTCGGTGGCAACCGTCAACGCGGTAACTGGTGAAGTCAGCATCATCAGTGCCGGCACCACCACTTTTACTGCAACTCAAGCAGCAACCAACACGTATCGATCCACCTCGGTATCCAAAACGGTTACTTTTGAAAAGGGAATACAGACCGCCCTCACTGTTTCACCGGCCACATGTGCTTTGGGTGGTGCGTGTGCGGTGGGTGATATCGGACCAGGTGGTGGAACCGTGGTGTACGCGGGCACCAACACGTTCACCTCTGGTGCTGACTGCGGAGCAAATTGCAAGTACATCGAAGTTGCGCCTGTAACCTGGAATGGCGCATCCACCGACGCGAACAACCAATTCACATGGGATTGTGCCGGTACATCGCTGAACTCCACCGGAACCGCTATTGGATCCGGATACGCGAACACCGTGGCCATGGCCACTAACTGTCCACAGGCAACGGCTGCCGCATCAATTGTTCGTAAGAGCACGTTCGGAGATCAGAACGACTGGTACATACCTTCAAGTGCCGAGACTGCCGAAATCTACGGTCAACGCGTGTTTGTTCCGGGATATCAAGCCACAGGAAATTATTGGTCCTCTACTGAAGCTTCAGCCACCAGCGCATATCAACAGCGTTCGGCATCGTCCGTTAGTACGGTAAAAACAGCACAGGGAATCGTGCGGCCAGTGCGTGCATTCAAGGCCAACGGCGTCTCCGTGCCGTTCAAAGCATCGAGTGTTTCCTTGCTTCCTCAAGGCGGAAGTGGCACCGGCGCTCGCAGTATCCAATTGGTTGGCGCTGGAAGTGCATCGTGCACATTCGATACCACCACGAATGTGCTCACAGCGTCAATGTCTGGCACCTGCAACATCAAGGTGTCACGCGCTGGTGATGCAAACTGGCTGGAGTCGACATCTGCCGAGATCATGGTGTCGTTCTATGGCCCGGCAATGTCAAACATATCGGTGGGTGTGTATGACACTTGCGGTGTCAATGTGCAAGGCGGCGTGTCTTGTTGGGGTTGGGGAGACTGGGGTCTTCTCGGAGACGGTCGTCGCACCGCAACATTCGAACCGGTCACTGTCTCCGGACTCACTTCAGGTGTCACATCATTGGCTGCCGGTCAACATCACAACTGTGCGCTGCTGAATGGCGGCTCGGTGAAGTGTTGGGGTTATGGCGACAACGGTCAGCTCGGTAATGGCAACACGGGTCAATACAACTCACCCATTGATGCAACAACATTGAATTTCAAAGCCAAGGAAATCGTTGCCGGACATCAACACACGTGTGCGCTCACGGTGACTGGTGGTGTGAAGTGCTGGGGATGGAATGGCTACGGTCAGTTGGGCGATGGCACGTACGACAATCGCTTTACTCCTGTGGATGCCATCGGACTCACCTCCGGAGTCGTGCATATCTCCGCCAATTACGGCACAACATGCGCAGTTCTCGACAACGGCAACACGAAGTGTTGGGGTCGAAACGATTTCGGTCAGGTGGGTGATGGCACGTACACCAACCGTTCGATACCCACACTTGTGTCCAGCATCAACGGCATGGCAAAGAGCGTGTCAAGCGGCGTGTACAACACCTGCGTCATAACGACCGCGGACACTTTGAAGTGTTGGGGTCACAACGGATGGGGTGACCTGGGAATTGGTAATACCACCAGCACTCCAAGCCCTGTTGCCGTGCCGAGTGTTTCCAATGTGGCGAAGATCAGCATTGGTGAAGGTTCCATGTGTGCACTCAGCACCTCCGGTGCTTTGCAATGTTGGGGTCGTAATGAACAGGGTCAGTTGGGTGACGGAACAACCACCAACCGTTCATCTCCCATCACACCACTTGGTATGACGTCACATGTCAGTGACATTTCACTCGGCATCTTCCAGCATGCGTGTGCGGTCATTGACGGTGGCACGGTGAAGTGTTGGGGATACAACGCTTGGGGTCAGTTGGGTGACGGTACTCAAACGAACAGATTGCAACCCACCAACGTGCTGCGCATGCTTGGTTCGCGTCAAGCTGTCACCACGTTGGGCGCCTTGAATCTGCCATCGGGTACTTTCTCTGTCGGCACGGCGCCATTCACCATTGCCACTCCATCGGCAAACCGTGCCGGCACCGTGGCATTCGTGAGCTCCAATCCATCGGTGGCCACGGTGAATGAAATCACCGGCCAGGTCAACGTTCTTGCAGCTGGCCGCACGTACATCTCCGCCTTCATGCCGGGTAACGGAACGTACACGAATGCAACCTCAACGGTTGCGCTTTCGGTTCGTCCAGCCAATCCACAGAATCTCTCCGATTGTCAGTTGGCTTTGACGTGCAGTCTCGGTGACATCGGACCAGGTGGCGGCCGAATCTTCTTTGTGGACTCAAACGATTTGTATCCCGGAATCGATTACCTCGAAGCGGCTCCTACAGATGCGGCAATGTCTGCATGGTGTCCTGACCACTGGGGCAACTACACATATGGTCCGCAGAACACGAACATCGGTATGTACAACATGCAATCGGTGATGGCCATGTGCTCGAGTGGTGCAACACATGCAACTGCCAGTTACACATCGAATGGCAAGACGGATTGGTATTTGCCCACCGATTCTGAAATGCAGAACGTGGTGTCCACCTTCGCAACCTTTGGCGCAACAAATGGCGTGGTGAATTTGGTGCAGAACTCCAACTACTGGACTTCGTTCGAGCAAGCAAGCGCGTATGCCCATGTAGTCAACACAGGCACGAACCAAGCATCAATGGAAATCAAGTCCGCAACGTGGAATGTGAGGCCAGTGCGAGCATTCACTTCGTTGTACACGCCGCAGATCACCACTTCACTTGTTAACTACAGTTTGGGTACAAGTTCTTATGAGTATGCACATGCTCCTTTCGATGTAACGCGCCCTACCTCTATGAGTGGCGGTCTCATCTCGTTCACGTCGAGCGCCGTGGCTGTTGCCTCGGTTCACCCATATTCCGGCACTGTCACCAACAACTTCACCGGCAGTGTGCGCTTTACGGCCACACAACCAGCATGGGCCGGCTTCACTGGTTCGACCATCACGGCGGACTACACAGTGACCGCATCAACTCCCACTCTCACTGGTTTCGCAGTACCAAATTCCAGCGTGAACTCATCAAGCCCACCGTTTGCTCTCACGTTGCCAGCATCGCAAAGCCCCGGAACGATTACTTACTCCAGTACCAACACAGCAGTGGCCACCGTAAACGCCAACACCGGAGTGGTCACCATCGTCGGTTCTGGTCAAGCCGTCATCATCGCCAACCAGGCCGAATCGATGCCATGGACATCTGCGACGAGCACGGTTCTCATCAATGTCGCAAAGTCGTGCGCCGATGGCGGTGCATGTGCTCTGGGTGACACCGGGCCAGGCGGCGGCAAGATCTTCTATGTTGCGTCCGCCAAGCAGTCGTGGGGTCGATACCTTGAGGCAGCTCCAGCAGACCTTTCCGCAGCAGCTTGGTGCGACGTCTCCCAAAACACCCTTGGTGCTCGCGAAACACTCGTAGGTAATGGTCAAGCAAATACCAACGCAATTGTTGCCTCGTGTTCATCGGGTGCTGCCGTAGACGCAAATAACTACACCGTTAATGGCAAGTCCGATTGGTACCTGCCTGGATTCGATGAACTGGAAGAGATGTACAGGGCTCGTGCATATGTCGGAATAACTACTGGAACATATTGGAGTTCAACAGAAGACAGCAGCAGTGCTGCCAAGCGGTTTGATTTCTCTGCCGGCGTTTACGTGAGCGGAACCAAGGCGGCACCACAAAATGTCCGTCCTATCCGTTCGGTGGAAGGGCCAGCAGACGGTCTCACTGCGGCAACTGCTGGTACTTCTGCGACACAATTGATGATTGACAATGGTTACACCGGCACCGGCAATTACTTCATCAAGCCCCAGGGCTATTCGGGGCAAGCTGTGCAACTCTGGTGCGATTTCACACATCTTGGCGGAGGTTGGGCACTCATTGGTAAGGGCCGTCAGAGCAGCGACGACAACGGTGGCTGGTTCGGCACAGAGGCTGCCATTGACACAACCGGGCTGTTGCAAGCGAACGCAGCGAACGCCGGTGTTTCGAAGGTGAGTTCTGAATTCGTGAATTACCTCATGAATGGAACAGCCAATGGTTGGACCAATGTCAATCCGAACAACGCCCTAATTGCCAACCGCATCAGCAATGCAAATGACGGTTACGGCGGCGTGGGTGACAGTTGGAAGATCAAGGTCACCAATGACTCAATGTTCAAATGGATCAACCAATTTGGTGCAACACCACGGGATCAATACGGAGCCAACGTTGGATATGGCAATCTCCAACGCTGGTCCAGCGACTGGTTGTCGGGAACGCAGACATTTGATTGGACGAACGTGCGCTTCAACGACACCTGTGACATCGCGTGTTACAACGACGAACGTCGTCTGTTCACATGGCATTGGGGTGGTCATGACATTTACCACGGTTGGTCCGCAGGCTCGTCAATGGGAACTGGCAACGGATTCTTGAACGGCGGTGAGGGACATGCCCTGCAATTCGTGCAACTGTGGGCCCGATAAGGGGTAAGGCGCATCTGCCAATAGCCTTGGGCGGGTGAGTTTTCCCGTTTCGCGTCCACGTCGACTTCGCACCACCCAGGCCATGCGTGAACTGGTGGCCGAAACCCGACTCAATGTCACCGATTTGGTGGCGCCGCTCTTCGTGCGTGAAGGAATTACCGAACCCCAACCAATCGTCTCCTTGCCCGGAGTTGTACAGCACACCGTGGCATCGTTGGTGAAAGAGGTGGAGGAACTTCGTGACCTGGGTGTGAAGGCGGTCATTTTGTTCGGCGTGCCTGCTTCCAAAGACGACATCGGATCTGGGTCGTTCGACCCCAACGGCATTGCACAAGTTGCATTGCGCGCACTACGCGAAGCAGTGGGCGACGACATGGTGATCATGGCCGACTTGTGTGTCGACGAATACACCTCACACGGCCATTGCGGCATTGTCGGCGCCAATGGAGATGTTGACAATGATGCAACGTTGGAGATTTATTGCAGGGCGGCAGTCGCACAGGCGGATGCAGGTGCTCATGTGGTTGCACCCAGCGGCATGATGGATGGACAAGTAGGAGCCATTCGTCAGGCACTCGACGACGCAGGTCACGAAAACGTGGCAATTATGGCCTATTCCGCCAAATATGCATCTGCGTTGTACGGGCCATTCCGTGATGCAGTTGATGTGCAAATTGCTGGCGGTGGACACCGCAAGGGATACCAACAAGACTGGCGCAACGCGCGTGAATCAATGCGTGAGGTGTTCGAAGACATTGAACAAGGCGCCGACATGGTGATGGTGAAGCCCGCATTGTCGTACCTCGATGTCATTGGTCAAGTACGTGCTTCCGTTGATCATCCGGTGGCGGCCTATCACGTGAGTGGTGAATACAGCATGATCAAGGCTGCTGCAGAGCGTGGTTGGATTGACCATGATGCTGTTGCACTCGAGCAACTCACCGCCATCAAACGCGCCGGTGCCGACATTATTCTCACGTATCTCACGCGTTGGTTCGCTGAGTATTCATCGAAGTAAGGGGTCGTCATGACCACACCTATTCCATTGTGTGATGCAGTTTCCTGTGTTGCTGCTCAATGCACCGCCACTGTGTGCCGCGGTGCTGGTATCGCATCCAATAACGCAATGTTTACAAGGGCTTCTCGCGCAATTCCTGGAGGGGTGAACTCATCCATTCGCGCATTCAAGTCCGTGGGCGGAACTCCGTACTCAGTAGCGCGCGCTGAAGGTGCCCGTGTGTGGGATGTGGAAGGCAATGATCTCATCGACCTGGTGCAGAGCTATGGCGCCATCATCCTCGGTCATGCGCACCCGAAGGTCACCGAGGCGATTCGTGTTGCAGCAGGAGACGGCACGTCATACGGTGCGCCAACGCCACGCGAAATGAAATTGGCCGAAGCAATTGCTGAACGTGTGCCCTCTTGCGAGCGCGTGCGATTCATGAACAGCGGCACTGAAGCAACCAGCACAGCCGTTCGTCTTGCTCGTGGTGCAACGGGACGTAAGCGCATTGTTACATTCCACGGCAATTTCCACGGAGCCACCGATGCATTACTTGCAGCTGGCGGTAGCGGACTGGCAACACTTGGTCTGCCGGGCACCGCAGGTGTTCCTGAAGAAGCAGTGGCCAACACGTGGGTATTGCCGTACAACGTGGTGCCCAAACTAGATAATGATGTTGCTGCCGTGTTCGTTGAGCCAGTGGCGGCAAACATGGGTCTTGTACAACCATTGCCCGGATTCCTGGAAGGGCTACGTGCAGAGTGCGACCGTGTGGGTGCATTGCTTGTATTCGACGAAGTGATTACGGGCTTCCGGTTGGGAGCTGGTGGTGCGCAAGCAAAGTACGACGTACGTCCCGATCTCACATGCTTCGGCAAAGTCATTGGCGGTGGCCTGCCCATTGGTGCAGTAGGTGGCCGTGCGGACATCATGGAAAATCTCACTCCGTTGGGTTCTGTGTTTCACGCCGGAACACTCGCCGGCAATCCGCTTGCAACCGCTGCAGGACTGGCAGCACTCAACGAACTAACAGATGACGTGTACATGGAGTTGCTCGCTCGTGCGCGAAAGGCTTCAGCCATCCTGCGTGATGCATGTGCAGACGCGGGCATTCACGCTCAGTTCCCCGTGGTGGGCACGTTGGTGGGAATGTACTTCGGCAATGCTCTGGGCTCCGCGGTTCCCACGAATTTTGAAGAAGCAAAAACCACGGATGAAGCAATGTACGCAAGGGTATTTCACGCAATGCTGAGTGGTGGTGTGGCGCTCGCACCTGGTGCATATGAAGCGGTGTTCGTTGGTCTCGGACATACTGATGATGTGATGGATGAACTTGCATCTCGAACAAACGCCGCGTTACGGAGCCTTGCGATTTGAAATTGAATCGCCGCACTTTGCTTGTCGCACTGGCGGGTTTGGTCGTTGCGTGTGTTGCAGTGGCCACACGTGGAGGGTCCACGGTGATTGCACCACATACACAACATCGCAAAGTGGATCTGATTGCCAATGTCAACACCATCAATGTTGATACGAATTGGTCAGAGTCTGGCGCAACCACAAGTGGTGGCGCAATGAGACTCACACTCGACGACTTGCGTGTGCTCACCATTACTGAGGGCACGATGGTGGACAACTATTCGTTGGTGCCTGCGTGCACAGACTTCAACACGCCCCACGCATGTGTCTTGTTGGCAGACATGTTGGGTGACGCAGTTATTTGGTTCGCACTGGTTCCCGCGGACAAGACATCGGGTCAGGAATTTCTCACATTGCCGGGTTTGGTGGACATGCAGGCCAACGGAGACGAAGGCGTGCTGGCCAACAATTGGGTCATCAATCTCGCCACACCTGTGAAACGAGAATGCGGAGATACAGATACTTCATCGTTGCGTGACTTCATTACGCGTTTCCCCAACGAGGCAAGTACGTCGACTGTGAATCTCACTACGGACAACATCGTGTCCGTTACATGCGCCAAGTAGCGCACGAAGCCAATGAACGGCTGAGCTGATTACTTGGAGAGCGATGCGCGCGGGGTTGTACCCACAACACCTGGCTTGACAGCCAACATCGCAAAATCTTTTTCAATGGTGTCGAAGCTGGTGCTGCCAGCTTCCAACGCCTTGAAGATTTCAGAATCAGGTGAGCACCATGCTTCGTACTCGTCCTTGTATTCCTCGGAAGCGGGGTCTGCTCCACCGATGGTGTAGCGCTCGTGGCACACGACGCCGAGAATCTGCGCCTCAGTGAGAGCACCACCGGCTTTTTCGCCTTGCATTGGCATTGGGTTGCCGTTGTAGGAGAGTGGTGCGTGTGCTCCACCTTCGCGGTTGGGATTGCCGTACACCTTGATACCGGCGGCCACGTACTTCTGGCTGCCGTTGTACACGAAGTTCAACATGTCTTCGATACGAGGGAAGGTCTTGAGAACTTCACCTTGGTACAACGGACGACCTGCACCACCAGCACCGTCTGCTCCATGGCAACCTGCACATGATGCGTATTGCGTGGCTCCGATTGAAAGCGGACCTGCAACAACTTTTTCTGCAGGCTTGATGGCAACCAGATACAAAGCAGCCCACACTGGCAACAGCGCGAGTCCTGACATTGCCCAGAATGGAATCTTGTGACGAGACTTCGCAGCCTTGACGTACACAGGATCTGGCGCAACTGTTTTTGGCTTTGGTGCTTCAGCGGCCTTTGCAGGCGCGGCTGAAGCAGTGGTTGCGGGAGTAGCGGCAGCGGGTGCGCTGTCGCCTGCGGATTCGCCCGACGCGGATGCGCGTCGTGCTTTGGAGCGATTCAGAAGGTGCTCGGGGATCTCGGTCACTGCTCTTACCTCTCGGGAGACCAATCAGGCCCAGACAGTGAGCGGATTACCCACCGAATTGGAATCTGACTTCCCCACGATAGACAACGGGCGGTGCCCTGAGGCAATTAATCCGTTTCCCACCTGGCCATGTTCTTGGTCACCCCCATGCTGAGTTCGACAATCCGGACACTGTTTTCACAAATACACAAGCGATCATCACGTTGCACAAGAGCACGAACTGAAAAACACAAAAGCACAACCTCCACCTGGGTTATCTGCTTGTCCGGAGTGACGAAAGTCGAAAACAGGGGATTGGGTGTTCGGGCACCGCCGATGGCTAATGTTCTAAGTGCTTAGGCACCTGCCCCAGGACAAAACCGTCACCAGGACCGGAGAAGAGAAACTGTCCATGCTCGCGATCAACATCCTCAAGTGGCCCGGAATGAATCAGGCGTTCCTGTTTTCATTCGTCGTGACCACCGCCATGGCTCTTGCCGCTATTCCATTCGGAAAGCGCCGCCCAAAGGGCACACCTACTACATGGGGCGAAGCAATGCTCGGCAGTGTGTACGCATTCTTCGTATGGTTCCTCGCATTCGGCGTTGTGCCTCACCAATTCATCGACCACGCCGACAAGAATCTCGGATGGCGCAAAGACAAACTTCTCAACGGACCGTTCGACATTCTCCAAGCCAAGGCAAACGGTGGACATTTCCCCTTCACGCTCAGCTACGAAGCGTTGCGCGACATTCTTGTTGTATTGATTCACGTGTATTTCATTGGTTTGCAGATCTTCATCTTCGTGTGGTGGCAAAAGCGCGACGAAAAGACTGCAAAGGCAGACGTCACCTCTTCATACGGCCGTCCGTTGGTGCGAAAGAGCTAGTAAGTCATGGCACGTACTGACGCAAACCCCCCCATGCCGGAGTGGTCGACCGAGTATCAACTCGTTGAAGTCGACGCCGACTACTTGGGAAAGGCTGTCAAGCCCAAGCAGTTCATTCACATTGACCAAAGTGAATGCATCATGTGCGAGGGCTGCGTCGACATCTGCCCATGGAAGTGCATCCATATGGTGTCTCCAGATGCAGTTGCTGAAGCAAGCGGAACGGAACTTCCAGGCGAAGACCCTTCCGACAATGTGATCTTCATCATCGACGACGATGTGTGTACTCGTTGCGCACTTTGCGTCGATCGTTGTCCCACGGGCGTCATCATTTTGGGCAAGGCCGGCGCGCCTGACCCAGAAGGTGACTCCCATACCCGAACAAACAACCACGGCTACGGCTACGGAATGCGCCTCTGAGGTGAATGAACATGGCAAAAGTTCTCGATAATCCACGTCCCACACTGAAGGAAAGGGCCGCCAAGTTGGGCGGTCAGATTCAGGGCAGCCAAGCATGGAATTCCATCTTCCGCCCCGGATCCATCTTCCGTAAGGGGTACACCGACAGCCCACGTAACCGTTCGTACGTGATCATGAACTCGGTGCTGTACCACCTGCACCCAGTGAAGGTGAAGCGACATGCGGTCAAGGTCAGTTACACGCTGTGCCTTGGTGGACTCAGCTTCTTCTTGTTCATCATCCTTACGGTCACGGGCATCTTCCTTATGTTCTTCTACCGACCCACGGGTGCGAACGCGTGGCAAGACATTCAAACGCTGCAAACGTCCATCACTTTCGGTTTGCTCGTGCGAAACATGCATCGCTGGGGCGCACACCTCATGGTGCTCTCGGTGTTCTTGCACATGGCGCGCGTGTTCTATCACGGCGCATACAAGCCACCTCGCGAGTTCAACTGGGTGATTGGTGTTGTGCTTCTCACACTCACACTTCTTCTTTCGTTCACTGGCTACTTGTTGCCATGGGACCAGTTGGCGCTGTGGGCTGTAACGGTGGGTACCAACATGATGGGTTACACACCGGTGCTTGGTTCACAGGTGCGATTCGTGTTGTTGGGTGGTGTCGAAATTGGTTCCGACACTTTGCTGCGTTGGTACGTGTTGCACGTACTCATGCTCCCCTTCGTCATCGTGATTTTCATGGCTATTCACTTCTGGCGCGTCCGTAAGGACGGCGGCATTTCCGGACCTTTGTGATTGAGGGAGCATTCCAATGACTGAAATCCCAGAACATCTCCTCAAGCGAGCACAAGCCGCTCGCGACAAGGCGGCAGGAGCATCAGCTGGTGCATCTGCAGATGCCGGTGGCTCTCGCATTCCCGATGAGTTGCTTGATCGCACGAAAGCTGCATCTGGTGGCGGAGTCGCGGTTGCCGAAAAAGGCGCAGCAGTTGCCGCAGCACCTGGCGGCGGCGTACCAGTTGGCGCAGGTCCTGGTGGACACACACAGCGCTTGCTCACCGTTGTTAAGTCGGGATCCATTCAGGAAGCCAAGTCGGCACCCGTCGACAAGGTGCACACATGGCCACACCTGCTTGCGGTGGAATTCGTGGCTGGACTTGCGTGCACGGCCTTCTTGTTCATGTTCTCTTGGTTCGTCAATGCACCGCTTATGCATGCTGCTGACTTCAACAAGACCCCCAACCCTTCAAAGGCCCCGTGGTACTTCCTTGGTCTTCAGGAGTTGCTGACCATGTTCCACCCGATGATTGCGGGTGTGACATTGCCAGGTATGGCGCTCGTCGCTCTCATCCTTGCTCCGTACATCGATCGCAATGCTTCAAACAAGCCGGAAGACCGCAAATTCATGTTCACCATGATGACGCTCTTCCTCATGTTCTGGGCAGTGTTGGTCATCATCGGCTCGTTCTTCCGCGGACCTGGATTCAACTTCACCTTCCCGTGGCGAGACGGCATCTTCTTCGAGCTCTAAACGCTCGAACAACACATTGAACATTCGACGAAACGACAAAGGAACAAGGAACGTAAAGGCATGAGTACCGGATTCGTAATAGCGATCGTGGTGGTCGCAGCGGTCGTCTTCGGCGCGATCGTGGTCCTCACCACGTCTCGCAGCACTGAAGTGCGTGGTGCTGGCGCGTTGTCACGTGAAACACGATCACGTGACCGCAAAGCAACCATCAGCACCGGCGCACCAACAGGTCGCGAAGTAGAAGCAGCCGCCCGTTCAACAGAAGTAGTGAAAGCTCCTTCCGTTGAAGTTGCACCATTCGTTGCACCCGACGAAGAAGCACTGGGCGTCACGCGTCGTATGTTCTTCAACCGCACTGCCTTCACGCTCATGGCTGCAAGCCTTGGTGCATTCGGTGCATCACTTGTTGGTTACTTGTGGCACGGCTCGTCGGGCGGATTCGGTTCGAAGATTTCGGCCGGCAAGCTCGACGACATCATCCAAAGCATTCGCTCAAACAAGGGCTTCTATTACATGGCAGAAGCTCGCGCATGGGTGACTGAGTATCCAAAAGACGCACTGGGCAAAGGCCGAGCAATTTATGGCAAGCAGGGTCCAGTTTTTACTGGCATGGAAGCAGGCATCATCGCGCTGTACCAGAAGTGCCCTCACCTCGGATGTCGCGTTCCTGAGTGCAAGAGCTCACAGTGGTTCGAATGCCCATGCCACGGTTCGCAATACAACCGTGTTGGTGAAAAGAAGGGTGGCCCAGCTCCTCGCGGCATGGACCGCTTCGGAGTTTCCATTTCCAACGGCGTTCTCACCATTGACACGGGTTCTGTGTTTGCCGGTCCCGCAATTGGTACCAACACCACCGGCCAAGAGGCTGAAGGTCCGCACTGCGTTGGTGCGGCAGGAGGACATCACTAGTCATGATTGCATCAACTAGCACTTCCATCGCGTGGATCATTCTGCTCATCTCACTGGTGGGTTGGATCATCTATGCCATCTTCAATGTGCGCGCAGGTCGCGCCGAAATTGGTTCCGAGATTCAACTCGCTGCCAACCGTAAGCCGTACTACGACGACGAAGTTCTTGAAGGACGTCGTCTTGAGCGCGTGCAGTTCATTGGCATCTTGTTCTTGTCTGTCATCACCGTGGCACTTCCGCTGTACTGGGTTCTTGAACCACATCGTCAGGAAGAAGCACAGTTCGGTTTTGAAAAGCGTTTCACCGAGTGGGGCGCAACATTGTTTGCTCCTACCGCAGATGGTGGTTACAACTGCGCAGGTTGTCATGGTGGCATGAAGGCCACCGGTGGTGTTGCTGCGTACTCAGTAACCGATCCTAAGACTGGTGAAGTAAAGGCTGTCTCTTGGAAGGCGCCCGCACTCAACACCGTCATGTATCGCTACAGCGAAGATGAAGTTCGCTTCATTCTCAACTACGGCCGTCCGTTCTCGCCCATGTCGGCGTGGGGCACCGTGGGTGGTGGACCAATGAATGACCAGTCAATTCAGACTCTCATCGATTACTTGAAGTCCATTCAGATTCCTCAGGAAAATTGCACCGAGAGTGGAACGCGTAGTTACTACAACCCAACGTGTCTTGACGGAAAACTTCCTGCTGCCACCAACAAAGACATCATGGCCGAAGCGCAACGTCTTGTTGACGCCGGCACGTATGGTTCATTGGGTGAGGCACTGTTCAACCTTGATCTGAACTCGGGTGCCTATTCATGCGCTCGCTGTCACACCAAGGGTTGGTCGTACGGAGAGCCACAAACAACTGGTGGCGGCGCACTTGGGCCAAACCTCACCGGTGGTTCCACCATTCGTCAGTTCCCCAATCAAACCGACATGATCGAATTCTTGAAGGTCGGTTCAGAGCTCGGTAAGCGTTATGGCGAACAGGGTCAGGGAAGCGGACGTATGCCTGCATTCGGACAGACCTATACAGACGAGCAACTGAAGTTGATTGTTGAATACGTGAGGAGCTTGTGATGTTGTCTGCGATTCTTTCGCTCGCCTGGGAACCTGAAATCCGTGGCTGGATCATCGTTGTTATCAGCGTTGCAGCGCTCATGGGTTCCAGCTATTTGTTGGTAGGAACAAATGTTGGCGCACGTCTCGGTTTCCTGATCTCCATTGCCGCCCTCTCTGGCTGGATGATGTCCATGTGCATTATTTGGGCTATCTACGGCATCGGTCTCAAGGGTCCAGATCCCACGTGGAAGCCTGCAGCTCCCATCACCATCGTTCGCGATGGCGCACAGTTGAACGTTGCAAACGTTGTGGATTCACCCATCGACATCAAGGGTCTTGCACCCGAGGCAGCCGCTGCAAAAGTATCGGATTCATTGGTGGCAAACGGTTGGGAGATTCTCGCTGAATCAGATCCTGGACGCGGACAAGCCGTTGCTTCCGCGGACGAAATCATCCAGGTGGAAGCCGAAGAGTTCGCTGCAGGTGAATACGAAGCAGTGAATGTGTACGACAAGGGTGGCGAGCGTTATCCAAAGTTGGGTGAATCCATCGACTTCATTGCCTTCAAGCACAAGCCGCACTACGCAGTGGTTGAAATTGCACCGCTTGTTACACAGCGTTCAGAGCCAGGTCGTGCACCAGCCCGTGCACAGGTGGACACCACACAGCCTCACCGCTACGTGGTGATGATTCGTGACCTTGGTGCTCGCCGTCGCCCAGCGTTCCTCATTGGTTCGGGCTCCGGACTCATCTTCTTCCTGTTGTGCTGGTTGCTCCACCGTCGTGAGACCTACTTGCGCAAGAACCTCGCACTCAAGGCGTAAGCACAATGGGTCAGTACCTTCCAATCGTCGCGCTGACGGTGCTGGCCGTTTTGTTTGCGCTACTCAGCCTCATTGCATCACGTTTGTTGGCGCCCAATCGTCCGAATACGGCGAAAGAAGCTCCGTACGAATGCGGCATTGTGCCGAGTCGTGAACCGCCCGAGCGTTTCCCCGTGAGCTTCTACGTGGTTGCAATGTTGTTCATCATGTTCGACATTGAAATCATCTTTGCGTACCCGTACGCAGTTGATCACGAGTTCCTCGGTTCGTATGCCTTCATCGAAATGATTGCATTCAGTTCGGTGTTCTTTGTTGCCTTTGTGTACATGGTTGCTCGCGGTGCTCTTGATTGGGGTCCTGCACAGCGCGCCAACGGAAGCAGTGAAATATCTGATGCGCCGGCACTTACCCCTCGCGGACCTGTTCGTGTGGTTGGTTCTGAAGGTCGCATTGTGAAGAACGGTCAGGCTGCGTAATGGGTCTTGCACAAGATGTACTCGACGACGGGCTCGGTGGCATTGCGCACAACGTTGTCACGGCTCGCATTGAAGACTTGGTGAAGTGGGCACGCTCGCGTTCCAGCTGGGGTGCTTCCTTCGGACTCGCATGTTGCGCCATTGAAATGATGGGCACCGGTGCATCGCACTACGACATTTCACGTTTCGGTATGGAGGTGTTCCGTGCATCTCCTCGTCAAGCAGACATCATGATCGTTGCTGGCCGGGTCAGTCAGAAGATGGCTCCGGTTCTTCGTCAGGTGTACGACCAAATGATGGAACCCAAGTGGGTGATCTCCATGGGTGTGTGCGCATCAAGTGGCGGAATGTTCAACAACTACGCCATCGTGCAGGGTGTTGATCAAATTGTTCCCGTCGACGTGTATGCGCCTGGTTGTCCTCCCACACCAGAGACACTCATTCACGCCATTGAAACCTTGCATCAACTCATTGAAGATGGCGAGATCATGCGTCGTCGCACCGCCAACAACGGTGGTGCAGCAGTTGAACTGTCATTGGAAACTCCGTCAGCTGTTTCCGTTGCACTCGGAACGAAGTAATCATGAGTGACGTAGTAGAGCCTGTGGTGGAAACCGTTGAGTTGCAGCACGGATGCCCCGTGGTCAATTCACATGGCCAACGAGTGTTGCTGGTGGCACGCGACAAGTATGTCGCCGTTGTGAAGGCATTGGCAGATGAAGGTTTCGACATGTGTGTCGACCTCACCGGTGTTGATTACCTCAATGTAGAAAATCGCACAGTCGGTGCCGACATCGTGCCCGAACGTTTTGAAGTGGTGGTCAACTTGTTGTCGCTCACCAAGCGCGAGCGAATTCGTTTGCGCGTGCAGGTGCCAGAGAACGATGCAACCCTTCCTTCGCTTTTCGATGTTCACCCCGGCACTGAAGCACATGAGCGCGAAACTTTCGACATGTTCGGCATCGTGTTCGAAGGTCATCCAGACCCCACGCGCATTCTCATGCCAGAAGATTGGGATGGACACCCACTTCGCAAGGATTACGAGCAGGGCAACATTCCCGTGCAGTTCAAAGGGGCGCATTCATGAGCACCACCGAGAACACATTCGCTGCAGCCGGTACCTCCGAAGGTGGTCAAGAGCTTCTGTCTCGTAGTGAACTCACCGCCAAAGAATTGTTGCGCGAGGTTGGTTCCGTTCTTCGCATGAGTGAATCCGAGGCCGCCGCGCTTGGTGCGGTGGAACACGAAGCTCCTGAAGATCAGACCATGATCATCAACATGGGTCCACAGCACCCTTCAACACATGGCGTGTTGCGTCTTATGTTGGAATTGCAAGGCGAGACCGTGTTGCGATGCAAGCCCATCATTGGCTACTTGCACACCGGAATGGAAAAGACCGGTGAAGCACTCACGTACATGCAAGGCGGCACCAACGTCACTCGCATGGACTATTTGTCCCCGTTGAACAACGAACTGGTCTTCTCACTGGCCGTGGAAAAGTTGTTGGGTATCGATGGCGACATCCCCGAGCGCGCCGTTTGGATGCGCATGCTTCTTTCTGAGCTCAACCGCATGAGCAGTCACTTGTTGTTCCTTGCCACCAATGGCATGGACATTGGCGCAGTGTCCATGATGTTGTACGGCTGGCGCGAGCGTGAAGAGGTGCTGCGCTTCTTCCAGAAGGTCACCGGCCTTCGTATGAACCACAACTTCATTCGCCCTGGCGGTCTGGCTGCAGACCTTCCTGCCGGATGGCGTGATGATGTTCTCGCAATCCTTGAGAACCTTCCTTCACGTCTCGAGGAGTACGACATTCTCATGACGGGCCAACCCATCTGGCGCGAGCGTCTGCAGGGAGTTGGTGCCATCACCGCACGTGAAGCAATGGCGCTCGGATGCACCGGCCCCATTCTGCGCTCCACCGGTGTTGCATGGGACCTTCGTCGCGACATGCCCTATTTGCGTTATGACGATGTTGAATTCGACGTCATCGTTGGTCAGTATGGCGATGCGTACGACCGCTATGCCATTCGTTTCAACGAGATTCGCGAATCAATGCGCATCGTGTATCAAATTCTCGATCGCATGCCATCGGGCGACTATCGCATTCAGAACAAGAAGGTCACGCCTCCGCCACGTGCCCGTATCGACGAATCCATGGAAGCTCTCATTCACCACTTCAAGATCTTCACCGAAGGCTTCAAGGTGCCAGAGGGCGAAGTGTACGTAGGAATCGAAAGTCCTCGTGGAGAAATTGGTTGCTACATCGTGAGTGATGGTTCTTCGAATCCGTATCGCATGCACATGCGCGCACCGTCGTTCGTCAACATCCAGGCATTGCCGCACATGATGCGTGGTGGTCTTGTTGCCGACGCAGTTGCAGTTATTTCGTCTGTCGACCCAGTTCTGGGGGAGGTTGATCGCTGATGGCACGTCTCACAGAAGAAAACGTTCGTCTCGCACGCGAAATTATTTCTCGTTATCCAAAGCCACGTTCGGCAACCATTCCGTTGTTGCACCTCGCACAAGAGCAAGACGGATTTGTCACCAATGAAGCAATGGAACACATTGGTGAATTGGTGGGTGCAACATCTGCCGAGGTGTACGGCACCGCTTCGTTCTACGAAATGTTCAAGTTCGAACCCGTGGGCAAGTACCTCATCAACATTTGCGGCACCATGTCGTGTGCGCTCATGGGTGCAGAAGAACTCATGCATCACGCAGAAGCACGTCTCGGCATTCACATGGGTGGCACCACACCTGACGGTCTCATCACACTTGAGCGTGCAGAGTGCCAGGCAGCATGCACCGAGGCTCCGTGTTTGCAGGTCAATTACCGCTATCGCTTCCGAGTCACCGCAGAAAACTTCGACACGCTTGTGGATCAGTTGCAGTCGGGTGCACTGGAAGGCGAGATTCCTGCGCACGGAACCGTGGCTGCAGTGCGTCAACACATTCCCGCCGACAAGGCTGTGGGTGCGATTGCGCCTGAAGATGTCACTGAAGGTCCGGCATGGCTCGACGGAAAGGCTGCGCTATGACCAGCAATCCTGGTGGCACATGGCCACACGCACCCGGTTACTACACCGGTGATCGTCCGAAGATCGTTACGTCTCGCTTTGAGTACGAAGACTCCTACACATTGCAGCGCTATGAAGCCACCGATGGCTACAAAGGTTTGCGAGCAGCTCTCAGCAAGCCTGCTGCAGATGTGCATGAAGAAGTAAAGAACGCAACCGTGCTTGGTCGCGGTGGAGCAGGTTTCCCCGCAGGTAACAAGTGGGGACTCACGCCACAGGGTGTGTGGCCGCGGTATCTCGTTGTGAACGGTGACGAA
The DNA here is from genome assembly GCA_023254135.1 of Ilumatobacteraceae bacterium. Taxonomy (GTDB): domain Bacteria; phylum Actinomycetota; class Acidimicrobiia; order Acidimicrobiales; family Ilumatobacteraceae; genus UBA2093. The sequence goes on from JALQYL010000008.1 coordinate 19,870, forward strand.
TCCGAACCCGGCACATACAAAGACCGTTTGCTCATGGAGCGCGACCCACATCAACTCATCGAAGGTTGTCTCATTGCGTGTTACGCAGCGGGTCTATCTCGTTGCTTCCTGTACATCCGCGGTGAAATGGCACTCGCACAAGAGCGCGTTGCCGCAGCACTCAACGAGGCGTATGCCGCTGGCTACGTGGGCAAGAACATTCTTGGTTCAAAGTTCTCTGTTGACATTGTGTTGCATTGGGGTGCAGGCGCATACGTGGTGGGTGAAGAAACAGCACTCATTGAAAGTCTTGAAGGCAATCGCGGAATGCCTCGCTTGAAGCCTCCGTATTTCCCTGCAGCAATTGGTTTGTACGGTCAACCCACCATCGTGAACAACGTGGAAACGTTGGCCAACCTTCCATGGTTGGCACGCAACGGTGCCGCCGCGTACACCGCCATCGGTACTGCAACATCGCCCGGTACTCGCATGGTTGCAGTGTCGGGTCACGTGAAGCGTCCTGGTGTGTATGAAATCATCAACGGCCTCACCACGTTCCGTGATCTGTTGTACGGAGAAGAGTTCTGTCAGGGAATTCGTAACGACAATGAACTCAAGGCATTCGTGCCTGGCGGTGGTTCCGCACCTTGGTTCACTGAAGACCAACTCGATGTTGCATTTGAAGGTCCACAAGCAGGTGCTGCAGGTTCCATGCTTGGTTCCGGCGCTGTGATGGTGATGGACAGCACCACCGATATTCCACGTGCGGCACTCACGCTCACTCGCTTCTACGCACATGAATCATGCGGCAAGTGCACACCATGTCGTGAAGGCGGCACATGGCTCGAGCGCATTTTGTCTCGAGTGGTGGATGGCAAGGGCACCGATGCAGACCTTGATCAGCTTCTCGAAGTAGGTCAGTCAATTTGTCCAGGTGAGTTCCCGCATGCATCAAACGCAAAGCTCGGAATTTCCGCAGTGCCATTTCCGTACCGCATGAACACCATCTGTTTCGTGGGACCATCGGCATATGCACCAGTGCACTCTGCACTCACGTTGTTCCGTTCTGAATTTGAAGCTCGCGTCACCAAGCGCAATCTCATTCCTGTAACGGCGGTATCGCAATGACCACCATCGACAACTCCGCAGAAGTGGAAAACACTCCACCGGTCGATCCCAACGCGGTCACCATCACCATCAATGGTCGTGCCGTTGCTGCGCGCAAGGGTGAGCTCATCATTGCTGCAGCTGATCGCGCCAACGAATACATTCCTCGCTTCTGCTACCACCCACGTATGAGCCCTGTCGGCATGTGTCGTCAGTGCCTGGTGGAAATTGAAGGTCCTCGTGGCCCCATGATGGTTGTCAGTTGCATGACTCCTGTTGCAGACGGCCAGGTAGTGCGTACCGATACTCCTCAGGTGAAACGCGCACATGAAGGCATTCTGGAGCTGTTGCTTGCCAACCACCCATTGGATTGCCCAGTATGTGACAAGGGTGGCGAGTGCCCGCTGCAAGATCAGGCATTCAGTCACGGTGCGGGCGAAAGCCGCTTCGTGGAAGAAAAGCGCCACTACGAAAAGCCCATCGCAATCAGCGACTTGGTGTTTCTGGACCGCGAACGTTGCATTCTGTGCGACCGTTGCACTCGTTTCGCCGATGAAGTGGCGGGTGACCCACTCATCAGCTTCACGCAGCGAGGCAACAACACGCAGGTGATGACATTCCCCAACGAGCCATTTGCTTCGTACTTCTCTGGTAACACCGTGCAGATTTGTCCGGTGGGTGCGCTCACTGCGCAGCCATATCGCTTCAAGGCTCGTCCGTGGGATCTTGAACAGCGCGAGAGCACCTGCACCACATGCTCGGTTGGTTGTCGCACCGTTGTGCAATCAAGCCGCGATGAAATCCTTCGTTATCAGGGCGTCGATAGTGACCCTGTGAACTGGGGTTGGTTGTGCGACCGCGGTCGTTTCAATTTCCAGTCGGTGAATTCAGAGGATCGATTGGTTTCGCCACAAGTGAAGTCGGGCGATTCGTTCACTTCTGCTTCATGGAGTGATGCGTTGGAGACCGTGGCGCGCACCATGCGTCTCGCTACTCCTGGCTCGATTGCCATTCTTGGCGGCGCACGTGGCACCAATGAGGATGCATTCATGTGGGCAACACTGGCCGATGCGTTGGGTGTCACCATGCGCGACGCGCAAATGGATGATGGTTTGCCCACCAGCATCTTCAGTTACACACAAGCAACCATCGATTCAGCATGTGCTGGTGGCACAGTGATCTTGTTGGCCCCCGATCTCAAAGAGGAACTTCCTGTTCTGCACCTTCGTTTGCGCGATGCCGCGGACAAGAAGCGCATTCGGATTATTGAAGTGTCATCCCATGAGTCAGGTCTCACCAAGCAGGCGTGGCGTTCCGTGCGTGCAGAGTCGGGCACCATCGCAACAGCATTGGGTGCCTTGCTCGCCGATTCAGAAGTTGCTGCACAGTTGGCTTCTGGTCCGGTCACCATCGTGGCTGGTCGCGCGAACCTTGCTGAATCATCAGCACACACCATGGCAGCAGTCGATGTAGCCGTTGGTGTCGCATCCCATGCCGCAGTGTTGCCAGTACTTCGTCGCGGAAACGTTCGCGGTGCGTTGTCGGTAGGTCTCGCTCCGCAAAACGGCAAAGATGCTGCAGCAATTCTTGAAGCATCGGCCAATGGACACGTTGAGTGCCTCATCTTGCTGGGTGCAGATCCCATGAGTGACGTCGCAGACGCAGATCTCGCACGCCGCGGCATCGCCGGTGCGAAATTCGTGGTGGCTATCGATACTTTCCTCACGCAAAGTGCCGCACACGCAGACGTTGTGCTTCCGGCCGCAGCGTACGGAGAAAAAGACGGCACCACCATGAACCTTGAAGGTCGCGTGACCAACGTTGTTCAGAAGATCACTCCACGTGGCACATCCCGTGCCGACTGGATGATCGCCGCTGAATTGGCGGATCTTGTTGGTCACGACACTGGCGTCACCACACTGGCCGATGTACAGAAACTCCTGTCGTCACGCGTGCCTGGTTTCGGTGTCACCACCACAGCAGTTGCCATCAAACGTGACGGTGTGGTTGTGTCTGCCGGAACTCCGGTGCGTACACCGCTGAGTGCAACTCCAGCACCCACGCGCAATTCATACGAATTCCGCCTGGACCTCAGCCGTAAGTTGTACGACCGTGCAGTAGGCACCATCACCAGTCCTGCGATCGCAGAGTTGTCGGTTGGTGCAAGCGTATGCATTCACCCACTCGATCTTGAGCGTGTGGGTGCAGCCGTGGGTGCAACCGTTCGCGTCTCCAACAACCACAGTTCCATTGTGTTGCCGGTAGCTGCATCAGCAGCTGTTCCTCGCGGAACAGCAGTGGTGCCGTTCAACCAGCCCGGAGCAGATATTCGCGAATTGATTCGCCATGGTGAATCAGTGGTCGACGTACGAATCGAGTCAATGTGATGAGCACGGTTTTCGCTCTTGATCCGCTTCTAGAAGGCAAGTTGTTGTGGACTCCACTGCTCATCGTGCTGGTGAAAGTGTTGATCGTGTTCGTGGTGGGTCTTGTGGCCACAATGCTCATGGTGTGGTTCGAGCGCAAGGTGATTGCAGGCATGCAGAACCGTGTCGGCCCCAACAAGGCTGGCCCATGGGGATTGCTGCAGACACTTGCCGACGGCACCAAGTTGTTCTTCAAGGAAGATCTCATTCCAGAGCGCGCAGATCGCTTTGTGTTCAAGCTTGCGCCGTACATCGTGCTCGCTCCAGCATTCCTTGCATTCGCCATCATCCCGTTGGGCGGCGACTTCCGCGACGGTAAGAGCGGAATGATCACTTTGTTTGGCCACCAGACACGTATGCAACTGGCGGACCCGCCCATTGGTGTGCTGTTCGCACTAGCAATTTCGTCCATTGCGGTCTACGGCATCATGCTTGCTGGTTGGTCAAGCGGTTCGAAGTATCCGCTGCTCGGTTCTGTGCGAGCTTCTGCACAAATGGTGTCCTATGAAGCTGCTCTCGGTCTCTCGCTTGCCGCGGTTCTGTTGGTGTCAGGAACACTCTCCACTGCGGGCATCGTTGACATGCAGTCTTCGGTGGGCAACTGGAACTTCGTGGCCACCGGCTTCATTCCTTTTTTCATCTTCCTCATTTCTGCAACGGCGGAACTCAATCGTCCACCGTTTGACTTGGTGGAAGCAGAACAAGAGTTGGTGGGCGGTTTCAACACCGAGTACTCATCCATTCGCTTCGCACTGTTCTTCTTGGCTGAATTCATGAACACCATCACCATGTCGGCACTGATTGTCACGTTGTTCTTTGGCGGACCTCAGCCCATTTCGGTGGGCAACACCACACTTGACATCCCATTCATTCCGAATGGCATTGAAGGAACGGTGTGGTTGTTGTTGAAGGTTCTTGTCTTCCTCTACATCTATGTGTGGTTCCGCGCAACGTTGCCACGTTTCCGCTACGACCAACTCATGGACCTCGGATGGAAAATCCTCATTCCCGCATCATTGGGTTGGTTCATGTTGTTGGCAGCACAGCGCGTGGGTCGCACGGTTGGGTGGGACCAGATAGTTGTCACCTTGGTGTCTGCACTCGTTCTCATCGGTGGGTATGCGTTGTTGCAACGTGCCCACAAGGTGAGCCGTGCAAACCGTGAGAAGGACGGAGCCAGCTTCTAATGGGTTACTTTGGCGGATTCCTGGTCACCATGCGTCAGCATGGTGCGCGTAACAAGGTCACCACTGAGTATTCAGGCGGCCGTGTGTTCCGTCGCAAGAATCGCGACGACAAAGACGAAAAGATCGAAAAGCCCGAGCGTTTGCACGGTCGCCATGTTCTCAATCGCTACGAAGACGGCATGGAAAAGTGCATTGGTTGCGAGTTGTGCGCCGGTGTGTGTCCTGCGAAGTGCATCTATGTGCGTGGCAAAGACAACGATCCCGATAACCCCACTTCACCAGGCGAGCGATTCGGCTTCATGTACGAAATCAACTACCTGCGTTGCATCCATTGCGACATGTGTGTTGAAGCATGCCCCACAGAAGCAATTACCGAGACGAAGTTGTTTGAATTCTCGTTCACCAACCGTCGTGATGCCATCTACACAAAAGACGAGTTGCTCGTGGGCGATGATGGCCTTCCGCAGCACATGCCGTGGGAAGACTGGCGTGCCGGTGAAGACCTCAACACATCAGGATGGATGCGCGCCACTGCTCCCGCAGGTGACGCCGATTTCGAAGGCGTTGTTTCTTGGAGTGGTGAACTCGGCTACGGCGTCCGTCGTCCTGAGCCTGCACAAGTAGAACGCGATGCGTCGGAGGTGAACGAGTAATGGAACTCGTCGTATTCGTTCTTGCAGCCGCAATGGTGTTGGTCGGAGCCATTGGTGTCATCACCCGTTCAAACCCGGTGCACGCGGCATTGAGTTTGGTACTCACACTCTTTGGCATTGCCGTCATGTTCGTGTCCCACGAGGCACATTTCCTCGCGGCAGTGCAAGTGATTGTCTACGCGGGCGCCATCGTGGTGTTGTTCCTGTTCGTCATCATGTTGTTGGGTGTCGATCGCAGCGAAGACATCAGCATCGAACCCATTACCGCGCAACGACCACTTGCAGCCATCGTGGGCCTGGGTGTTTCTGGCATTGTGATTGCCGCGCTCGTTTCATCTCGGTCTGCAATCAGCACATCAGGCGATGGAATCGATGCATCCACGGTTGATGCGGCCGACGCCAACATTCGTCAACTTGCTCGCTCCATTTTCAGCAACAACGTGTTCGCTTTCGAGATCACGTCAGTGCTGCTCATTGTTGCTGTTATCGGCACGGTACTCATGGCGCGCCGCATCAAATTGCGTGAGGCAGGGAAGTGATCGCCATGTTGTCCACCATTGCGCCCACCAACACCTGGTACCTGGTTCTGGCCGCCGTTCTCTTCGGTATCGGCACGCTTGGTGTCATGGTTCGCCGTAACCCACTGGTGATGTTCATGTGCATCGAACTCATGCTCAACGCCGTGAACCTCACGTTCGTCACTCTCGCAACGGCAATGTCCGATATCAACGGTCAGGTCGTGGTGTTCTTCGTGATGGTTGTCGCCGCCGCCGAAGTGGTGGTGGGTCTTGGCATCATCGTTTCCATCATGCGCCGTCGCACCGCCGCGACAGCCGACGATCTTTCGGCATTGAAGGGATAGGGCACGTCATGTTGAACCTTGTGTGGCTCATTCCTGCGTTTCCGCTGGCCGGATTCCTACTGAACACGTTGTTTGGTCGCAAACTGAGCGAACCAAAGTCGGGCGTGCTTGCAACGCTCATGACTGCGGCTTCATTCGTTGTCACCGTTGGTGTGTATTTCGACCTCTTGTCACGTACTACCGAAGAGCGTCACTCCGTTTTCACTTTGTTCTCGTGGCTTCCTGTGGGCTCACTGAAAGTGGACATGGCATTGCTGGCGGATCCGCTCAGCATCACCATGGCTCTTTTCATCACTGGTATCGGTTCACTCATCCACTTGTACGCAATTGGCTACATGCATGGCGACCCGAAGTTTCCGAAGTTCTTCATGTATCTCAACTTGTTCGTGTTCTCAATGCTCATGTTGGTACTGGGTGAGAACTTGTTGGTTACCTTCCTTGGTTGGGAAGGCGTGGGCGCATGTTCGTACTTCCTCATTTCTTTCTGGCACACACGTGATTCTGCCGCCACTGCTGGCAAGAAAGCCTTTGTCACCAACCGCGTAGGTGACTGGGGAATGATGACCGCGATGTTCCTTGCGTTCTCTTCGGTGGGCACATTGTCTTATGCCGGCATCAACGCGGCAGCAAGTAGCAATCACTTGGCAGCTGTCACCGCAACCGGCATCGCCATGATGTTGTTCGTGGGCGCATGTGGCAAGAGCGCACAGCTTCCCTTGTACCTGTGGTTGCCCGACGCAATGGAAGGCCCCACGCCCGTGTCGGCTCTCATTCACGCCGCCACCATGGTCACGTCCGGCGTGTTTTTGCTAACGCGCATGTCACCCGTGCTGCATGCGGCATATCCATGGTCGGGCACCGTGATTGCATCCGTCGGTGCAGCCACCGCTTTGTTTGCTGCCACCGTCGCAGTTGCACAAACCGACATCAAGAAGGTGCTTGCTTACTCCACCGTGTCGCAACTGGGATTCATGTTCCTTGCCATCGGCAGTGGTGCATATGTAGCCGCCATCTTCCACATGATCACGCACGCGTTCTTCAAGGCCTTGCTGTTCCTTGGTTCAGGCTCGGTAATCCACGGCATGCATCACGAACAAGACATGCGCAAGATGGGCGCATTGCGCAAAGTGATGCCCATCACCGGGTTTACATTCATCATTGGTTGGTTGGCCATTGCAGGTGTACCCCCATTTGCTGGCTTCTGGTCGAAAGATGAAATCTTGTTGTTCGCATTCGCCAACAACCGCTTCCTGTGGCTGGTTGGTGTGGTCACTGCGTTGCTCACCGCCTACTACATGACCCGTCAAGTCATCATGGTGTTCTATGGCGAGGCCCGTTGGAACGACCACGCAGAAGATCACGGCGCACACGGCGATCACACACCTCATGAAAGTCCATGGATGATGGTGACTCCGTTGGTGGTGCTTGCCGGTCTCGCAATCGTGGGTGGTGCCATGCAGTTGCCATTCACGCACAGCACGAAGTTCCTTGAGCATTGGTTGGAACCCATCGTCCATCACAGCGAACGCGACATTGCAGGAACATGGGCAGACAACAACAAGTGGTTGCTGCTGGTGTTCGCGGTTGTGATTGCGAGTGCGGGAATCGCAGCTTCCATTGCGGTATACGCGAAAGGCAAAGCCAGGGCGATCGAGCCCCAAATTCTGGCCGATGGCTGGCGTTATGACTCCACCATTTCCACATTCATGGGTGGCCCAGGTCGAAAAGCATTCGATGGTATCTCGGCATTTGACGCAAAGATTGTTGATGGCGCAGTAGTTGGTGTCGGCCACGAAGTGCGCGCACTCAGCGGCATCTTGCGCAAGGCGCAAACCGGTCTCGTTCGTTCATACGCGGTCATCATCGGTCTAGGTGCCGTTGTGATGCTCGCTTGGTTCCTCTTGAGGGGAGTGCTGTGATGCACGTGTCCACCTTGATTGCCAACGAAACGGCCGCTGCTGCAACGCATGCAACGTTCCCGATTCTTTCGGCCCTGATTCTCGTACCAATTCTTGGCGCCGCGCTTGTTGCAGTGATGAGCAATCGTCGCCCCGAATGGGTAAAGCTCACCGCAACCTTGTTTGCAGTTGCCACCGGTGGCATGTCCATATGGTTGTTGGCTTCCTTCAAGTCGCATGAAGCCGGATTTCAATTCGTGTCTCAGCATGACTGGATTTCGGCATGGGGAATTTCCTGGCACTTGGGAATCGACGGAATCTCGTTGTTCCTTGTGGTACTCACAGGCATTCTCTTCCCTCTGGTGATACTTGGTGTTGATCCGCACCACGATGAGAAGCCATATCTTGCATGGTTGTTGCTGTTGGAAGCTGGCGTGATGGGAAGTTTCCTCAGTCTCGACCTCTTCCTCTTCTTCATCTTCTTTGAAATCGTGCTTGTTCCCATGTACTTCCTCATCGGCGGATGGGGATATGACAAGCGCATTTACGCTGCCACCAAGTTCTTCCTGTACACGATGTTCGGGTCTGCGTTCATGTTGGTGGGAATCATCGCAACTGCAGCACTCGCACGACATGACATTGGATACTTCACCTTCGACCTTGTGAAGATTGCTGAGAATGCCAGCTTCGCCACGAACACGGCTCGTTGGTTGTTCCTGTCGTTTGCCATCGCATTCGCAGTGAAGGTGCCCTTGTTCCCTCTGCACACGTGGTTGCCCGACGCGCACACGCAAGCACCCACCGGTGGTTCGGTGATTCTTGCTGGCGTTTTGTTGAAGATGGGTACGTACGGTTTCCTGCGATTTGGTTTGTACTTGTTCCCCGCAGCAGCCGTGTGGGCCAAGCCTGCCTTCCTCACACTTGCCACCATCGGCATTATTTATGGGGCCATCGCAGCAACGATGCAAACCGATTTGAAGCGCTTAGTTGCGTATTCATCGGTGGCGCACCTTGGTTTCATTGTGTTGGGTACTTTCGCAATCACCTCTCAAGCACTGAGTGGCAGTGTGATGCAAATGGTGAATCACGGAATTTCCACCGGCGCATTGTTCCTCATGGTTGGCATGATTTACGAACGTCGCCATACGCGCGCCATTGCAGAACTCAAAGGCATTCAGGCCGTGGCACCCATCTTCGCGGCCGCGTTCATGGTTGTCATGTTGTCGTCCATTGGTGTGCCCGGACTCAACGGTTTTGCCGGTGAATTCCTCATTCTGATCGGTTCATTCCAAACGGCACGTTGGTGGACAGTGGTGGCAGCAACCGGTGTCATCCTGGCTGCGTTGTATTTGTTGTGGGCCTACCAGCGCGTGTTCCACGGCGAGCCAGACGAGGCAAATTCATCCTTCCCAGAGTTGAAGGCACGTGAAGGAATTCTTTTGTTGGTGTTCATTGCCATCATCGGTTTCACCGGTTTGTATCCCAAGCCAATGTTGAGCCGCATCGAACCCAGCGTGAACAAGCTCATCACCCACGTTGAAGAGCACTCAACATTCAAGGCGCCAGTTGGCAAGACAGCGCCGACAGAAACCACCACACATGAGGGAGGCGAATGATGCTTCTCGCGGCGTCTTTAAACGGACCAGACATTCCATGGTCCCACATACTTCCGTTGCTCATTTTTCTGGGAGCCACGTGTGCATTGTTGTTGCTCGGATCCCTGATTCCATCATGGCCACGCGTGGGCAATGCAGTAGTCACCATCTCCGCATCGGTGGCAGCCATTGTTGCCAGTGTTGTGAAGTGGAATTATCTTCACTGGCACAAAGGCGACACATACATCGCCGACGCCATTGCTGTTGATCGATTTGCAGTTTTTGCAACCATCGTTATTTCGTTGGCTGTTGTAGGTGCTTCACTGTTGATGTCCGCATACCTCAGCCGCACCGATAGTGAAGGCCCCGAGTTGTATGCACTGTTCATGACTGCCGCCATTGGCGCCATAGTCATGGTGTCGGCGAACGACCTTGTGGTGCTGTTCCTTGGTCTTGAAACGCTCAGCTTGTCCTTGTATTTGCTGGCAGCCAGCAATCGTCGTCGAGAAGAGAGCCAGGAAGCCGGACTCAAGTACTTCGTCCTCGGTGGTTTTGCCTCGGCATTCTTCTTGTACGGAATTGCGTTGGTGTACGGCGGATCTGGCAAGACCAGTATTTCAACCATTCATGATTCGCTCGCCGCATACGTGTCCATTCACAAAACCGATGCCATGTTGTTGGTGGGCATTGGTTTGCTCATGATCGGTCTTGCGTTCAAGGTGTCGGCTGCTCCATTCCAGGTGTGGACTCCTGACGTGTACGAGGGTGCTCCAACTCCCGTTACAGCGTTCATGGCTTCGGCAGGCAAGGTGGCCGCATTTGCCGCCATGCTCCGCATTCTTACGGTTGCGTTGGCAAGTCGCGCGGACGACTGGCGTCCGGTGGTGTGGGCTCTCGCCATTCTCACCGTGTTCGTTGGTTCCACCATGGCTGTGGTGCAAACCAACGTGAAGCGCATGTTGTCGTACTCATCCATCAGTCATGCTGGATTCATCCTTGTCGGAGTTGAGGCTGCAGGTCATATGAAGGGCAACGGGCTCAACTCGTCCATGGCATACCTCGCCATTTACACGGTGTTGGTACTTGGTTCGTTCGCCATCGTTCTTGCACTTTCCGGAGTTGATGACAGTGAAACGTCACTCGATGACTTCAAGGGTCTCGCGAAGCGTCGCCCCGCGCTTGCACTTGCATTCAGTGTTCTGTTGTTTGCGCAGGCCGGTGTGCCGTTCACTGCCGGGTTCGTCGCCAAGTTTGGTGTCATCAAGTCGGCGGTTGAAGTGAATTCGTACGCCATTGCCATTGCTGCAATGGTTGCCGCGGTGATTGGTGCGTATCTCTATTTGCGCATCGTGGTGAGCATGTGGATGGAGGAGCCAACCTCCAACAACGAAATCGTTATTGCTCGTCCTGTTCGATACGTCATTGCATTGTCAGTGGCAGCAACATTGTTGGTGGGAATCTTCCCCGACCTGCTTCTCAATGCAGCAGAACTGGTGCGATTCGCTCCGAAGTGATGCGTCGCGCACTTAGCGCTGTGCTTGTTTCACTAATTCGTTGAACAAACCCTGATTCGGCGCATCATCATGCGCGGTGTCTTCAGGGTGCCACTGAACACCCACTACCCAGCGTGCGGTTTTGTGTTGCACGGCCTCAATGGTTCCGTCGTGGAACGTCCCCACCACGGTGAGGTCATCGGCCACTTGATCAATTGCCTGGTGGTGGAATGAATGCACAAGGGGAGAGTGGCTGCTCATGGCGAGTGCAGGAAGGGATCCAGGTACCAACTGCACTTCATGCATGGTGTCTCTGTGTGCTTCCGTGGTTTCGAGGTGTTGAACGAGGGACCCGCCAAGTGCAACATTCAGAACCTGGTGTCCACGACAAATGGCGAGTATCGGAATATTGCGCGCAATGGCATGTTTCACTGCAGAGATCTCGAAGTCATCGATGAATTCATCTACACCAAAGAGTTGTGCGCGTTCTGTTTGTGCGTACTTCGTGGGGCTCACGTCGCCACCGCCCAACAACACAAGGGCATCACATCTGTCAATCGTGCTGCGAATGACCTGGACCGAATCAGTGGGCGGTAGAACCACGGGCAAGCCACCCGCACGTTCCACCGCATCAGCGTAAAAGCGTCCGCCGCTCACGACGGGTGTGCGATGTCCTCTTGCTTCAGAACTACGACGTCCTGGAATAACAATCAGCGGGGCCACTATTTCGCACTGACTTCGTCGATGTCGTAACCACTTGCGCGAACGGCGGTGAGAACTGCGTTGGCATGTTCGCGTCCACGAACCTCCAGCACCACCTGCACACCGGTTTCACGCACATGCAGTTGCACGCCTTCGCGCACGTGTTCCACCTCGATGAGGTTGGCCCCATTTTCTGCAAACAGGGTGAGCAAGCGGGCAAGTCCACCAGGTCGATCGGAGATGCGCGCGAAGGCAATCAGTCTGCGTCCACGTTGCGTTTCATTTCGACGAATGAGACCCGGCACCAAACCAAGATCCACGTTGCCACCTGAAAGAACAACACACGTTGTGCCTGTTGCACTGGGAACAACTTTCTTGCTCATCAGTGCGGACACACCAACTGCGCCACCACCTTCCACGTACAACTTTGCGCGATCCATGAGAAACACCATTGCATCGGCAACATCGTCCTCTTCAACAACGACCACCTCATCCACGAACTGTTCGATGATGGGTCGAGTGAAGTCACCAGGTTGTTTCACTGCAATACCGTCGGCCAACGTGACAATGGGACCCTCGGCCGGGTGTGAACCTGCATACGGTGCACACGCGCGCACTTGCACACCGATGATGCGAATGTTGGGATTGGCTTGCTTCAACGCGATGGCAACTCCGCCGGTCAGTCCACCGCCGCCAAGCGGAACGATGACTTGCGCGAGATTCGGAATGTCTTCCAACAACTCCAATCCCAAAGTTGCTTGTCCGGCAACAACCATGGGGTCATCGAACGGATGACAAAAGTTCATTCCGGTTTCTTCTGCACGCACTCGGGCTGCAGCAACGGCATCGCTCAGGGTGTCGCCACCTTCGCTCAACGTTGCGCCGTATGCTCGAACAGCTTCCATCTTGGAAAGAGATGCGCCAGCAGGAACAAAGATTTCACATGGCACACCGAAATGCTTTGCAGCAAAGGCAACAGCTTGTGCATGGTTGCCGGCGCTACCAGCCACCACGCCCTTCTTCACTGCATCACCCAATGAATGCAACTTGTTCATGGCACCACGAATTTTGAATGAGCCTGTGCGTTGCAGATTCTCTGCTTTGAACACGATTGTTCCGCCAAAGCGCTCACTGAGTACGAATGATTCGGTGATGGGTGTGTGTTTCACCACGCCCTTGCCTGCAGCACGTGCTGCCTGAATGGCAGAAGAATCAAGAGGAAAATCGGCCATGCGTCATCTACCGTAGTGGTCGTGCGTGCAGCCCTGATTGCGAATAGAGACGATGCCGACCCAGGACTCGTGGGTAAATCGTTGCGGCGGCGTGGATATTCATTCGTGGAATTCATTCGAGAGGACCATCTGAATTGGCCGAATCTCGATGGCATCGACCTGGTGGTGGCCATGGGTTCGGCATGGAGCACATATTGGGATCATGTGGCCGAGCCAGTGCAGGCAGAGCAACGATTATTGGCTGAGGCCATGGAACGGGGCATCGGTGTTCTCGGTATCTGTTTCGGCGGCCAGCAGCTCTCTGTCACCCTCGGGGGCGTTGTCACAAAAGCACAAAGTCCTGAAATTGGGTGGTTTCCGGTGGAAAATCTGCCCGAAACGGCCCATTTGGCCCCCAAATGCCTCACGGAAGGTCCCTGGATGCAGTGGCACTATGACGCCTTCAGCGTTCCGGCAGGGGCCACCGCCCTCGCTCAATCGGCCGCCGGACCCCAGGCCATGGTGTGTGGAACTGCTTTGGGCCTGCAATTTCACCCCGAAGCCAACGAATCCATCGTGCGATTCTGGGCCTCGGGCACTGGCGAGGAGGAACTGAACTCCCTCGGTCTTCACGGGGAAGAGATCGTGGCCGACACGCGCCGACACCTTGTCGATGCCGCACGTCGATGTGACGAACTGGTCGAGTGGTTCCTGCTCAATGTCGCACAAAGGCACATGGAATAAGCATTTGTGGCTGGGCACCATGAGCCCGTGTGACAAGTGAAGTTGGGGTCGGCAATGTCCCCCGTAGTAGTTTCGGAGGCGATGTCTCCGTTTCTGAGGTCCTATCTCACTGTGGTGTGGTTCGGACTGGCCGCCTTTCTTATTGCTGGTTTGTTGCTGGGTATTTCTGCGCTCATTCGTCCGAATAAGCCCAACGCAGAAAAGATGCTCACCTACGAAAGTGGTGTGAACCCCGTTGGTGATGGTTGGTCACAGAGCCAGATTCGCTACTACGTTTTCGCATTGCTCTTCGTCATTTTCGACGTTGAAGCAGTGTTTATCTTCCCCTGGGCAACACAGCTAGAGCGTTACGCCGGCTTTGGCCTGGTGGAAATGGGTGTGTTCGTCGCGATTTTGTTGCTCGGACTTGTTTATGCATGGCGCAAGGGCGTCTTGCGCTGGGTATAGGGACAAGGTTTTCGTATGGGTCTTGTAGATCGTGGTCGGCTGCCGAAGCCACTCACATCGCTGTTCAACCTTGGTCGCTCGTATTCCATGTGGGTGTACCAGTGGGGTCTTGCGTGCTGTGCAATTGAAATGGGTGCCGCGTTTGGTTCACCACGGTACGACGTGATGCGACTTGGTGTTATTCCCTTGCCGGCATCACCTCGCCAGGCCGACCTTGTCGTTATCTCTGGCACTGTCACCGACAAAATGGCGCCAGCCATCAAACGTTTGTACGAGCAGATGCCCGATCCGAAGTACGTGATTTCCATGGGTAGTTGCGCTAACTGCGGTGGACCATATTGGGACAGCTACTCCGTCACCAAGGGTGTCGACCAAATCATTCCAGTCGATGTGTACGTACCCGGTTGCCCTCCACGTCCGGAAGCGTTGCTAGAAGGAATCGTGTTGTTGCAACAGCGCATCAAGAACGAAGACATGGGCGCACGTTGGCGCGGCGAAGGCACGAAGCCAATGACCATTGTTGATCACGATGCAGTGGAACGAGGAGGTGTCCCCGTTGTCGTCAACAACTGATACCACCGAAGCTCCACGCGACGAGCGTCGCGAAGCAGAACTTGCACGCGTTGTTGCCGCACTTGGTGGCAACGTTGTCGATTCGCTTGTGAAGCCAAACGATGACATGTGGATTCGCGTTACTGCAGACACATGGCGTGCAACAGGCGAAACATTGAAGTCGTTGGGCTACACCTACTTCTGTTTCCTCTCCGCCATTGACTGGATGCCATCACCATTTGGTAAGGGCGAAGACGATCCCACCGCGCCACCTGTTGAGCGCGACACCACCATCAAGCATGGTTACACCGGTGGCGACACACGTTTCCAAGTGCTTGCGCGCGTTACTCAGCCATTCACTTCGTTGGGTATCAACATCAAGGTTGATGTTGATGATGCAGCACCTGTCATTGATTCATGGAGCGGTGTGTACGCCGGAGCCAACTGGCACGAGCGCGAAACACACGAAATGTTCGGCATCGGCTTCAACGGCCATCCCGATCTTCGCAACATGTATCTGCCCACAGACTTCGAGGGTTACCCCTTGCGCAAAGATTTCCCACTGCTTGCTCGCATCGTGAAGCCATGGCCTGGCATCGTCGACGTCGAGCCACTTCCGGGGGACGACTCAGAGGAAGGCGAAGCATCATGACCATGCTCGGCGACCGTCAACAACTCGCATACATCGCATCGCAAGCTGCAGATGCACGAGTGAACGTTGAACTTGAAACAGAGGGTATGACCCTCAACATCGGACCGCAGCACCCTGCAACTCACGGCACATTGCGCATCATCGCTCGCCTCGATGGTGAGCAAGTGGTGTGGGCAGAACCATCGGCCGGTTACATGCACCGCGGTTACGAGAAGCTCACTGAAGTGCGTACGTATCCGCAGGTCACTGCGTTGGTCAACCGCATCGACTGGCTTGGCTCATTCGCTAACGAAGTGCCATTCATTTTGGGTGCAGAAAAGCTGATGGGTGTCGAAGCGCCGGCACGAGCACAACACATTCGTACCATCTTGTTCGAACTCTCTCGTATCGCCAACGTTTCGTTGTTCCTTGGCGACTTGGGCGTGCAGCTCGGTGCAGTCACGCCGGTGTTCTTCGCATTCCGTGATCGCGAATACGTGTTGAACCTCATTGAGGGTGCAACAGGTGGACGCTTCCACCCCAACTTTGACCGTATCGGTGGCCTCAAGGACGATCTGCCTGCAGGTTTCATCGAAGAGACACACAGTGTCATGAAGAAGCTGCGCAACTTCTGTGACGAGATCGAAAACCTGTTGTTCGGCAACGAGATCTTCCAGTCGCGTACGCGCGGTATCGGCGTGATTCCTAAGGACATCGCACTGCAGTACGGACTGTCCGGCGCAAACCTGCGTGCAAGTGGAGTTGATTGGGATCTCCGTCGCGATCAAGACCTGCCCATGGCATGGAACAAGGTTGACTGGAACGTCATCACCCACCCAGATGGTGACTCATTCGCTCGTTGTTGGGTGCGTCTGCAGGAAGTGCGCGAATCAACAAAGATCGTTGATCAGTTGCTCGACACATTGCCTGCCGGCCCCGTCATGGCCAAGGTTCCCAAGATCATCAAGGTGCCAGAGGGTGAGGCATTCGTGTCCACCGAAAACCCACTCGGCGAGATGGGCTACTACGTGGTGTCACAAGGCGACCAAGGCCCATTCCGTGTGAAGATTCGTAGTGCATCGTTCAACAACATCTCGATCGTGCCGTGGGTGTTGAAGGGCGTGTACGTGCCCGACATCATCACCATTCTCGCTTCGTTGTATTTCATCCTCGGAGACATTGATCGCTGATGTTTGCCGCACTTCTTTCCTCTATCCCGTACTGGGGTCAGTCATTGCTGCGAGTCCTTGGTGGCTTGGTGGCAGTTCTCCTGCCCGCAGGCACTGTGGTGTATCTCTTCTTGTTCAAGATGATGTCGTTCATGCAATCACGACTCGGACCCATGGAAGCTGGCCCGTACGGATCCATGCAGTTGTTCGCTGAAGTGGGCAAATGGTTGCAAAAGGAAGACATCGTTCCCGACGCAGCGCGTCCAGAGGCACGCATCTTCAAGTTGGCACCCCTCATCGTTCTTGCCAGCACGTTCTTGCTCGTCGTTGTGGTTCCATTCGGTCCCGACGCACTGTTCACCAACTTTGAAACGGGCATCTTCTACGCGTTGGCAGTTTCATCGGTGTCGGTTCTCGGCATCCTCATCGCTGGCTGGTCCAGCGCCAACAAATACTCGTTGTTGGGCGGATTGCGCGCAGCGGGCCAGCTCATTGCCTATGAGTTGCCCATGGTTCTTGCGGTTGTGGGTGTCGTCATCCAGGCAGGCACCATGAACCTGCAGCAAATCGTGGTTGCACAAAACACCGGGTCAATCTTCGGATTCGATGGCATCGGTAACCCGTACGTCATCACACAGTTCGTAGCGTTCATCGTGTTCATGATTGCGGTGCAAGCAGAACTCACTCAGACACCATTCGACATGCCCATCGCCGAATCCGAACTCGTGTCGGGCTACATGACCGAATATTCGGGTTTCCGCTTCCTCATCTTCTTCATCGGTGAATTCGCCACTGCCGGTGTGTTCGCAATGATCGCATCCGTGTTGTTCCTCGGTGGTTGGGGAGTGCCGTTCTCATGGTTCGGCTGGACAACCATCGACAGCATCGACAACTGGATGAACGTGGGCGGACCGCTCATCCTGTTCACCAAGATGCTCGTGCTCGTGTTCTTCATCATGTGGATCCGCTTCTCGTTCCCACGTTTCCGTGAGGACCAACTGCAGCGTTTCGCGTGGAAGGGCCTCATCCCCATTGCTCTTGCCAACATCATGTTGACAGCCGTTCTGAAGGTGGCGTTCTAATGGCGAAGCCCAAAGTTCCCGGAATGTTCAAAGGTTTGGGTGTCACGTTTGCCACCCTCATGCGAACCGCAAAAGATGGTGCAAACACCATTCAGTACCCGCATGAAAAAGAAACACCACCACTTCGCGCACGCGGTGTCATCGCGTTGCACGAAGACAACTGCACTTCGTGCATGTTGTGTGCACGTTCATGCCCCGACTGGTGTATCTACATCGAAGGACACAAGGAACTTGCACCACCGCGTCGTGCCGGTGGCGCACCTCGCAAAGTAAACAAACTCGATCGCTTCGACATTGACTACGCACTGTGCATGTACTGCGGTATTTGCGTGGAAGTGTGCCCATTCGACGCTCTCTTCTGGAGCCCTGAGTATGAATACTCAGAGCCAAGCATTGCTGACCTCTTGCACGACAAGTCAAAGTTGGGTGAGTGGATGCAGACGGTTGCTGAAGCACCAGAACTTGAAGCCGGTGCAGAGAAGAAGGGCAAGAAGTGATGCTCGCAGCTGACATGCTCATTGCCCAGAACGTTGGGTTCTACATCATCGCCGCAATCATGGTGGTGGGTGCGTTGCGAGTTGTCACCACACGCAACGTGGTGCACGCCGCACTGTGGTTGGTAGTGGTACTCGCGGGCGCTGCCGCGCAATACGTGTTGTTGGCCGCTGAATTCGTGGCCATCACGCAGGTCATGGTGTACATCGGCGCAGTGATGGTGCTCTTCCTGTTCGGCACCATGCTCACTCGTGCACAAATTGGCGCAGAAGACAATCTCAACAACAAGAACTGGTTCATCGGCATCCCCGTTGCAGTTCTTATGTTTGCCACCATGGTCATCGCTCTGAACGATGGCTTCGGCAATGAGAAATTGCCAATGGATGCACCAGTGGTCACCACCCAGCAAGTCTCCGACCAAATCTTTGGCCCGTACTTGTTGCCATTCTGGGCACTCTCATTCGTTCTTCTTGCCGCCGTCATCGGAGCCATCGTGCTCGCGAGGAGGGACTAGTCATGTTGCTCAATGAATTCCTCATTCTGGGTGCAGTGTTGTTTTGCATTGGTGTCTATGGCGTTATCGCTCGCAAGAACGCCGTCATGGTGCTCATGTCCATCGAGTTGATTCTCAACTCGGTCAACATCAACTTGCTCGCCTTCTCTCTGCGCAACGGCTCCACCGATGGCCACACCTTTGCGCTCTATGTCATTGCAGTCGCTGCCGCCGAAGTAGGTGTGGGCCTTGCAATGGTTCTGCTCATGTATCGCAACCGTCGTTCCGTAGGCCTCGACGAACTCTCAGAGATGAAGGGCTGATCGCATGTTTGCTGAAGCTACAGAAACATATTTGAGCACTGGTTGGTTCCTTGATCATGCGTGGATGATTCCACTCATCCCAGTCGCTGCATTCGTGCTCATCATCTTCTTCGGAAAGCGCATGCCACGTAAAGGCAGCGAATTCGGCATCGCATCAATGGTGCTTGCTCTTCTCTTCTCGGGCCGTGCGGCATACGAGTGGATTCAGCGAGTCAACGGTGTTGCTGCCGAGGCATATGTGGAACCGGTCATCAAGACCTTCACGTGGTGGCAGAACCGTGGTGTCAAACTCACCATCGGTCAGCATGTTGACGGACTCACCGTTGCAATTCTTGTTGTCGTTGCATTCATCTCAACGTTGGTGCAGTTGTACTCCACTGAATATCTGCGTGGCGACCGCCGATACACGCACTTCTTCGCTGCACTCACGTTGTTCTCCGCGGGCATGCTCAACATGGTTGTTGCGGAAAACATGATCCAACTCATCCTTGGTTGGGAAATCATGGGCCTCTGTTCGTTCATGCTCATCGGTCACTGGTGGGAAGACGGCGCAAACAGTCGAGCAGCACTGAAGGCATTCTTCACCACGCGTACCGGCGACATTGGTCTGCTTGTCGGCACATCAATTCTCTATTTCTCGGCCAATGACTGGACCCAGAAGACGCTCGGTGTGTCCGGCTTCTCCATTCGTGGCCTGTCTGCATGGGCGCTCTCAGGAAACCCTGGACACGCTGCAATCACCGCAGGTGCCGTCATGTTGTTCATCGCTTGTATCGGCAAGTCCGGTCAGTTCCCATTGCACACATGGTTGCCCGACGCGATGGCGGGCCCCACTCCTGTTTCGTCACTGTTGCACTCGTCCACCATGGTGGTGGCTGGTGTGTTCTTGGTGGCTCGCCTCTACCCCGTGTTCTTCAAGGGAATGAATGTTCTGCACACCAGTGCAAACTTCATCGTCATCATCGGTGGTATCACCATCGTGATTGCGGCCGCCCTTGCATTCGTGCAGACGGATATCAAGAAAGTGCTCGCGTACTCCACCGTTTCGCAGTTGGGTTACATGATGATGGGCCTCGGCGCAGGTGCCTGGTTGCCCGCGGTGTTCCACATCTTCACGCACGCATTCTTCAAGGCATGTTTGTTCCTTGGCGCCGGATCCATCAGCCACAGCGCATCGCATCACTCGTTCGACATGAAGAAGGACATGGGTGGCTTGCGCAAGTTCATGCCCATCACCTTCGGTACCTGGATCGTTTCCACTCTCGCATTGTGCGGAGTGT
>JALQYL010000090.1 GCA_023254135.1 Ilumatobacteraceae bacterium
ATGGATTCGCACCGCAACTTCCTGCACCACGTCCGCCTATTCCTGAACCACCATTTTCGATGTTCGTCACCACACCCCAGCGACCACCGCCACCACCGGCTGCGTACCAACGATTGGTGCCAGTGATTGCATTTTGCACACCTGGCCCACCGTTTCCGTCACCCGTGTTGCCGTTCAGACCAGGACCACCAGCACCGCCTCCGCCGCCACCGGCGGGACACGCACATGACCACTGATTGCCACCTGCTCCACCACCGTTGCCTTGTCCGTTGGTTCCGGAACCTGCAGTACCGCTCACGAATCCACCGCCACCGCCAGACCCGCCGGCGCCACCAGCGCCACCGTTGTACGTGCCACCCTTACCGCCGCCTGCAGCAGTGAGTGCACCGAACACGGAAGGCGTGCCTGGTGTTACCGCAGTGGCCGTGGAGTTTCTTCCACCCACCCCGCCAGCACCAACGGTGACCGTGGTGGATCCAGACACGGCAACATTCTGTTGATAGATGTATCCACCCGCTCCACCGCCGCCAGCTGCATCGTTGCCACCGCCGCCACCGCCGCCCACAACAAGAACATCGGCCACGGTGATTCCAGCAGGAGGTGTCCATGTGTATGAGCCCACGGTGGTGAATTGCAAAACACAGTCGTTGCCAACAGTGGTGACAGTGCCACCAGTGAGCGATGCGGGACATGCCAGCGCCTGGGCCCGATGTGGCGCCACGTTGGTGAACGCAAACAGAGCACACGCAAGAGCCGACACAATCATGACGTGAAGAGGTGCTCTGTCAACAGACATACATGCGATGTTACACGGACAGTCTTTGACTATTACTTTGGAAGTGGTTCGCACACCATTCGAAGTTGCGAGAACTAGGGTGCCCTCCATGAAAGATTCGAACAATACGCGCTCACGAATCATTCAATGCGCCGCAACTCTCATCGACAAGCACGGTGAGTCAGCTGTTCGTATTCGAGATCTTGCCGAAATGGTGGGCATCTCCCAACCCTCGCTCTATCACCACTTCACCAATCGCGAAGCTGTTTTGGAAGCGGCGCATTTGCATCTCTTCACTACCAAGCAAAATGAATACGCCCAAGGCATTCTTCGCGACACGTTGAAGTGCACCACGCAAGAACAATTTCGAGAAGTTCTCTCCAATTTCTTTGCGTTTGCCCATTCATCGGAAAGTCAAACCATCCGCGAGACTCGCATCACGGTCATGGCCGGAGCGCTTCGTCGCCCAACACTCATGCGCGAAGTGAAGACTTCCATTGGTTCGTTGGCAACCACCGTTGGCGATGCACTGCGCGTGGCCCAGAACAACCACTGGATCAACGAGGATCTCAACATCGATGCATTCATCTATTGGTTGCTCGGAGAACTCACCGTATTGGTATTCATTGAGGCCACCGACAACATACATTTACGTCCGCACGTGTCGCAGTTGATTCGAGATGCCGCGTTCATCCATTTGCGACTTCCACGTGACATCGACTTGGCATCGCGCTGAACAGGCAGACATGAAATCCTGACGACATGTCTGCCTGTTCTGGCAACATCCCTATAGACCGTCCCAGTTGGAATGGTAGACGCCCGCCCACGACGGATTCAGACGTAGTTCTCCGCTGCAGGTGAAGTCGCCCCAGCCATTGGTGGCATCGCAACTGATGTCACCACTCACTCGATCAGCATCAAAACTGCCCGAGAAAGCAAGACTTGAAGAGCCTGGGTCCTTAGTGTCGAGAGTAAGCGACATGTTGATGGAGACCGAAACATCTTTCGAGAACGTGCGGTCCTTGTACTTGTCGCTGAAGTGACGAGTGTAACTAAAGCCGGCCGCACCGTACAGCACCTGCTTTCCGTTGTATGGGTAGTTCAGCTCGAAAGTGGAAGTAACTGTTGCATTGTTCCAACTTGAAACATGGTCATAAGAGATCTTCAGGTACAACTTGTTCACACCGTTACAGTCGAACGAGAATGAGGCTCCTTCCAGCGTGTACGTGCTGGAGCCAAGTTTCAAGGTTCCGTCTGCATCGGAAGAGAACGATGCACAGGTTCCATCAACATTGGAACTTGTCTTGAAATGGAACTTGGTCAAGTCGACACTTCCAGTGTCAATCTTGATCTTCCCAAGTTTCTTTTTGCCATTCTTCTGCCATCCCCAATTGGTGAGATCGGCCTCCAATGTTTGGCTCATACCGCTGCCATCGACCGTAAAATCTGCGGACACATCCATGTCGCCCATGCCCGAAGTCATGTCAGCTGTAAACGACACTTCACTGCTGCTTTCATTGACTTCAACGTGGAAGTTCACCAACGAATAACTGATTCCAGCCAACTTCAAATTTGAGATGGTGGTGTCAAAGTAGAAACCACTGTCCGACACTTTGGTTGCCACTGACACACTTGCGTCTCCAAAATTCGCGGTGAACTGGAATCCGGCAAACGCTGCCGGCAACTCGAGTTGCTGGCTACCCGATTGAATTTGGCAACCAGTGGGCGCGATACCCACAGCAAACTTCGTGGCCTTCATGGCACCGCCGTCTATCGCAAAACCACTAGTTCCACCGGCACTGTCAAATTGATAAGCAAAACACGGACTGGTGTAACTGATGTTGAAACCAAGTGTTCCCACCATCCAGTCAGAACTGGTGCATGTGGAATTCGCACATTTGATGACGTTCTTGGTTTGCGCACCATTCGGATCCATATACGAAGTGCTGGTGTAGCCCAACGCGGGCGAACCCTTTGCATACGAAATCTGTACCGTTAGATTCCACAAGTTCAATCCCTTGATGCCGAACTGATCGGGCCATACAAATGAAGCCCCTGCGGGATTCTTCAAAGCAGTTGCAGCAGTGAGACCGTCGTTGGTTTCTCCCGGTGCGCCAATGCCTTGGGCCGTGACCGATAGGGACATTCCGGATTCCGGCGCAGTCGCCGCAGCCAACACTGTAAACGTTCCTACTTCACGGGTATTCGGGGCGTAGCCAACCGTTGCCGTTCCGCGAGAACTTATAGAGAAAGACGCGCCATTGCCTTTCTGCACCGATACACCAAGATTCAGACTTTGTATGTTGACCTTGAATGGTTCGCTACCGATCTTGATATTGGTGTTGATGACACCATTCAATGTGATCGACTTGATGTTGAGCGAGCCAGTCACGTCCACGGAGAGTGATGAATCGGTCATACCGAGGGCCTTGGTCACCACTCCAGGCAGGGAAGCCTTACCCGCAATCACGATTGTTTTCGACTCAATTGCCGCGGAGACCCCATTCATGACGGTTTCCTTACTTGGCAAACTGTCAAGCGAAACGTTCGTGAGATTCGTGAACACTGCACCCTTGATGTCTGTTGATGCCGAGGCGCTTGTTCCCGTTGACGACAAGGATCCCGACAAAGTTGCACCAAGACCAACCTGTCCGATGACCACACCTTTTGGTGACCAACGCACACAGCCCGATGTGGACTTGTTTGCAATCTTGGGAATGCTAAGGGTGAAGCCGCCGCACAGCTCAATATCCACCCCGCCCGACAGTTTCTGCAAACTGGGCAGGCTCATGTCAGCGTTGTATGAATCTGCGCGCTGGCCATGCCAAATGGTAAGTGTTGGCGCCGTCACTGAGATGTCGCTGTACGTCACATTGCCCGCAACGCCGTCAAAACGAATCCACTCAGCGGTGGCATTGATACCCCCGGTAACTGCTATCGCTTTGGACTGTCCGGGGAAAGTGAGAGATCCATTCATTGTGAGGTATGGGCCCGTAACCCCTGTTGGGCACTTGTCTGCAAGCGGACAGGAGCTCGAGAATGTTGGTGTCGACACGAGTGTTGCGCCATCTGCGATGGTCCACGATTGTTGCGAGGCCGTCAGCGAATACGCAATTGAACCGTTGGTGGATGTAATGCTTCCGGAGAAAGTGGACGGATCAATGGCCAAACCTGGAATTCCAGCGGGCTTCCACACCACGTTCGACGAACTTGCTGCTGCGGTGAGCGACCAGTTCTTTGAGTCAGTGACAGAAACCGTCATATTCAAAGTGAAGGAATCATTGCCGAATCCAACCGTTGCGTTTGCGGTCACACCACCATTCGTGTCGTACGACACGGTGGCCGAATTGATGGTGACTCCGCCGCCCAGCGACACGGGCTGGGTCGGAATTGATGGAAGTCCCAACTTGGACTTGAGAGCATCGGCCGCGGGGCCGGTGAATACGGGGCTCGAATTGGTTCCCACCGAAGTGACACTGTCGATGAAGAGACTTACCGCACGCATGTTCATTGGTGCTTCATCGTGCGCATTTGCCATTTTTCGCAAACGTTCAGGTTGGTCTTCATCTGCCGTGATCGTCATCTCGTATACAAGTTCATCGGATGCGTAGTTGAATGTAGGCTTGTTCAATACAACAACCAGTGAGTCAGTGGTGCCGCTCGGTTCGTGTTCAATAAGCACTGCGTTCGGCAAACTGCTTGCAAACATACGATCCCATGCCGTCACAAAATCGGCTGTGTCCATTATCTTCACCAAGCGATCGGGACGGTCTGAAAATTGGATTGTGTGGTAGTCGACACCCCGCAGTGTCATGCGATACTTTCCACCGCCCAAGTTGTCGAGTTCAGCATTATCTGCAGTCTGTGAGTACAGCCATGACACGCCGCCTTCGTCTTTCTGGTTCTGCCACTTCACAAAGACACTGGCAATACCAACGAAGCATAAAAGTGCAAGAAGACCTGCAAAAAGGGTGACACTTCGCTGCGAGGTTTTGTGATTCGACATGACTCTCCTGGAGGAATAGGACAAAGGCCCGAAACGCGGAATCATCATGTTTAGCAGGAACAGCCTTTGACTGTCTAAATTTTCACTGGAAGAAGTCCTAAACAGAAGTCACGACGACACTGGTTACGCAAAGTCTCTTCATTTCACCTCTGCAAGTCGAAGTTTCACCAACTCATTCAGCAATTTCGCATCCACCTTCCAATCGGTGGGAACCTGAATGGTCTTCTTATTCACCTTGTATCCATCTAGACCTTCGGCAACCCGCGCGAGTGCATCTTTGCCCCACGGGGCCAGCAAGATGTGCTTGGTGTGTGTACTGAGGCCGAAGACATACTCAGTCCCCAACTTCAGCATCGGTTGATTCCATGCAATGACAAGTTCCAGTTTCGGATGTTTCTTCTGGATGGCGTCGAAGATGGCATGCACCGTCTTCTTTGTTTGTGCATCGGCCGACTTCAAGTAATCGTTGAGGCTTCCAAACCGTCGGGTGGTATCTGAGCCCTTGCAGTACATGACCAAGGCATTGGCATGCGCCTGACTAAAGCCATGTTCTTCCTTCAGAAACGCAATCTGTTCCGCGTACTTCCAATCGGATCGTTCCTGCAGTTGCGAAATCCAATGCGCAACGGGCTGCCCATGCTTCTTTTCAATTGCGGGAAAGTACGACGCTCTGTCGGTGCTACTTGCCATGGAAAAAGCATACGAGCCGGGGTCATTGACCCCGGCTCGTATGTGGTGAATCGTGAAACTGTTTAGTGAGTCAAACGACGACGTGATGCAAGGATTGCAGCACCTGCGCCGAGCATCAACAATGCTTCGATTGCAAGAGAGTTGGATGAAGTGCTACCGGTAGCGGGCAATGATGCAGCCTTTGCAGCAGCAAAACGCT
>JALQYL010000091.1 GCA_023254135.1 Ilumatobacteraceae bacterium
TCAAGAACGTCACCGAAGTTGTTATTGCTGGCGAAACCGCAGACTTCACAGGTGGCATTGCAGGCAATCGCATCGCCGTTGAAATGTTGGAGAGCGACAAAGTGGTGCTCTCTGACATCACCGCAAAAACTCTTGGCACCACCGTCGCATTGCATGTGACAGCGTTTTCATTCGCGCCACGCCGTTTGCACGCCGCACTTGCCGCAATTACGCAGTAACGATGCCGCCACCAAGCACCATGGTGTCGGTGGAGTCGTAGAACACCACGGTTTGTCCAGGCGCAATGCGACGATTGGGGCGTACCCAATGCAATACGAATGAATCTCCCTGCTGCTCCACGCGGGCCGCATGGCGTTCACCGTGAGCGCTGCCCTGCACCAATACCTCGGTGGAAGTAACGAGAGCAATGTCTTGCTGATGTGGCCAACTCATGCTGGACACCGTTGAAGTGGGCGCGTACAGCTGCTCTTCGGTTCCCACCACCACGCGACGACCGGGAACATCGACATCGACGGCGTATCGAATATCGCCACCACCTAGTCCCAAACCGCGACGCTGTCCGAGCGTGACCAATTCAACGGCAGGCACCACACCCACCTTGTTGCCATCGGTATCGAAGACATCTGCTTCGTTGAAGGTGAGGCGTGGCTCAAGGAAGCCAGCGCGGCCAATGGTGGTGCCAATGAAGCACACGTCTTGGCTGTCGGGCTTGCTGGCTGTGCGTAAACCGGCCTGTGCGGCCAACTCACGCACTTGCGACTTCTGCATGTTCCCCACAGGAAACATCACGTATTCAAGATCTTCTTCGCTGAGCATGTGCACCACATAGCTCTGGTCTTTTGCGGCATCGTCACCACGTGCAACACGCTTCACACCATCTTGCTCGACGATGCGTGCGTGGTGTCCGGTAGCAACGGCATCGAACCCCAATTCACGACCGCGTTCAATGAGTTTGTCGAACTTGAGATGTCGATTGCATTCAATACATGGGTTGGGCGTTGTGCCTTCTACGTGTGACTTCACATATGGGTCCACCACTCGCTGATTGAACTCTTCAGAGAAGTTGAACACCAAGTGGTCAATACCAATTTGCTGGGCAACACGACGAGCATCATCTACATCGCTCACCGAACAACACCCAGTGTCGCTCTCGCCACCCCACAAACGCATGGTGACACCAACGACATCGTGTCCTTGGTTACGCAGAACGACAGCAGCAGCTGATGAGTCGACCCCACCCGACATGGCAAGGAGAACCTTCACTTCTTCACCGTGGCCAATCGTTCGGCGGCAGCCACTGTTGCATCAATGGCGACGCGAATGTCGTGCTCTGTGGTGGTGTGGCCAAGACTGAAACGCAATGACCCTTTGATGCGCTCGCGCGGCACACCCATAGCTTCCAACACATGCGATGGTTCCATTGCGCCGCTGGCACACGCCGAAGCAGCCGAGACGCACACGTTGTGCTGGTCCAGCAAATACAAAATGGATTCGCTCTCTAATCCTTCGAGACAAATGTGCGCCGTGCCCGCAATGCCCACACTTGGCTGCAACGTGGCAAACGCTTGCGGAAGCCGAGAGGTGATTTCGCGCACCAACTCATCACGCAGAGCAGACAAACGCTTCACTTCTTCTGCACGATGCGCATCGGTGATCTGCAATGCAGTCGCCGTACCCACGATGCCCGCCACATTGTGCGTGCCACTGCGACGATCTCGTTCCTGCCCACCACCCAGAATGAGCGGTTCCACATGGGTACCTTCGCGTATAGCCATGATGCCCATTCCTTTGGGCCCACCGAACTTGTGCGCACTCAATGTGAGTACGTCTACGTGTTTCCAAATGTCGCGTACATCAATCCAACATGCGGCTTGTACTGCATCGGTGTGCAGAATTGCCTTTTCTGCACGACCGCGTACTGCGTGCGAAATGTGCTCGATGTCGTTGATGGCGCCCGTCTCGTTGTTCACCGCCATGACGGAAACAACGCTCACGTTTTCTGTGTTGGCCAAGACTTCGCGTAATACGGCGGGGTCAAGTGGGCCTTCGGCGGTAACGGGCACTACCACGCCATTCACGTGCTCCACACAATGCAAGACCGCGTGATGCTCAGTAGCCGAACAGACAGCCGTGCCACCATGACGACGCACGGCACCCAGCACCGCCGTATTCGCTCCCTCAGTGCCACCGCTGGTGAACACAATTTCTCCGGGCTTGCACCCGATTGTTGACGCAACAAGATCGCGGGCTTCGTCAATTGCTTTGCGAGCCTCACGAGCAAAGCGATGGGAGCCAGAAGGATTCGCAAACATCACATCGCCATATGGCTCCATGGCTTCACGAGCTTCGGGACGCAAGGGAGACGTGGCGGCATGGTCGAGATACACGTACTCGTGTGACGGTGTACTCGACGTGCTCATGATTCTCAGGCTACCGATGCCACCACTGCCCGTTCGCGCGATTGACTGTGTTCGTGGATACCAACGCGGACAATGTCTTCGGCCTCAAGGGCTACACCGCCTCCACCTACGGCGATTCATTCGCCGATGTCTACGACGCTTGGTATGCCGACCTTGACGACGCTGATTTCGTGGGCAACATCGTGCGAGACCTTCCCGACACCCCCGTTCGTGTCTTGGAACTGGGCGTGGGTACGGGACGCCTGGTGCAGCAACTGCTCGCATTGCGCCCCAGCATGAACGACACAATCATCGGAGTTGATTCGTCGCAGGCCATGTTGAACGTGGCCGCTCAGCTCCAATTCCCTCCCGGTGTCTCCTTGAGCGTCGCCGACTTCTCCCAATCACTTCCCGACGGCCCATTCGACGTGGTCTTCGTGGGTTACAACACCCTGTTCAATCTTCCGCACGAGGACGCGGTGCGTGCGTGTATGAAGTTGGTGAGTGAACGCCTCAGCCCCACTGGTCACTTCTACATAGATGTAGTGCGACCCAATGGGTCAGACTCAGGAGAGCATCGTCGCATTCGCCACATGAACAAAGACGAAGTGGTGATCTCTGTGAGTCAGCACCACAGCCAGGTACAGCGCATCACGGGGCAATTCATCCAATACTCGCGCACCGGCAATGTGCGCATTCGCCCCTATTCCGTGCGGTATTTCTCTCCCGAACAACTTGACACCATGGCCGCAGATTCCCAGTTACGCCTGGTGTCGCGCACCGAAGACGGCGATGGGACATTGTTCACCACTGATTCATCTCGCCACATCTCGAAGTACGCACAATCGCCAAAAAGTCCATCTATCCTGAAAGCACCGTGAGTCAACTACGCCTAAACCTCCTCACCGGCCGATGGGTAACGGTGGTTCCTTCCCGAGCTAACCGCAGCACCGACTTCGCGCCGCGCGCTCAGCAAGTAGAGAGCGACCCCCAGAGTTCATGTCCTTTGTGTCCCGGCGCAGACCGCGACGAAGCACCACTGGTGGAAAGTGTTGACGCCAACGGAAATTGGAAGATGCGAGTCATCCCCAACCGCTACCCCGCATTTGAAGGCGATGAATCACTCGCAGTGCGCAACCTTGGCCCCGTACACGTGATGGCCGAAGCCAGCGGAACGCACGAAGTGTTCGTGTTCCAACCCGAGCACACACAACGACTCGACATGTTCTCCGACGAAGTGATTGCCGATCTCATGGCAACTCTGAAGGGCCGCTTGGTGGCACATGCCAACACCCCCAACATTCGTTACACCCAAGCCATCGTGAACCATGGTCGTGAAGCAGGCGCATCACTTGCCCACCCACATGGTCAACTACTCGGACTTCCCTTCGTGCCGGGCGAAATTCTTGAGGAAGAGCGCGCCTTCGAGCGCTTCAAAGGTGGCTGCATTGTGTGCACCACTGCCGAAGCTGAAGCACACGCCGAACGATTCGTTCTTGACAATGAGCACGCCTCGGTCATCTGCCCGTTCTGGAGCAGTAGCCCCTACGAAATGCTCATCATGCCGAAATCACACAAGCAGCACTTGTGTGATTCATCCGATGATGAACTCACTGGCGTTGGCCTTGCCATTCGTGATGCGCTTGCCCACCTGGTGAAAACTCTCGGTGACATTGCGTTCAACTTGGTGTTCCACACCGCACCTTCGCACCACACCGGCATGTACCACTGGCACGTGCACCTGTTCCCCAAGCTCACCACCACAGCAGGGTTCGAGCGCGGTACAGGCGTGATGATCAACATTGTGGCTCCCGAGCACGCAGCATCTGAGTTGCGCAAAGCCGGCGCGTAAACCCTCGTTTACACGAATTGGGCCAATAGGCTGCACCGAATTCTTTCAATAGCAACCAGTTGCAATTCCATATAGCATCCTGCAAGAACGAGCGGGGGGTCGCGATGTCACAACTAAATTCGCGGCCAGACAATCGCAACATGCGAGGTCGTTTCTCCTGTCACAACATCATTTGTATCTTTCTCCTGTCGACCTGCTTTCTAATTGCGCTAGCCGCGTCACAACACACCACCGCTGAAGCACAGTCATCAGACGTTCGCACACCAAATGTTTGTCGCGACTCTCGAGGGCGATTTGCGAGCTGCGGATACAGCGTTGACGACTTTGTTGATTTCGTTCCCAGTTTGCGTATTCCTTCTATCTCAATAAATCTCGGCCGCATCATCCCCTCTGTCAGTATTGGTTCACCAGTGAAGTGGGGATTCAAAGTTCCCTTCTCGTACACACCGCGTGTCAAATTCATGAAGTTCCAGGTGTACTTCGACCCCGACTTTGATTACTTCACTTCGAAACCGGGCTGGATTACTCTCGCCGCCTTTAAAGCAGTTGGAAATCAAGCAACAGTCACATCTCAGAATCGGGCCGGCACTCAGAAATACCGTGTGTATTCACCAGAGGGTGGCGGATATGAAAGCTATACAAGCCCCACTTCTAAGAAGAACGGCAAGAGCATCGCAACGACCGGAACCCTAACTATTTCTCCAAACCCAATCTTTGAGAATCAAACAACGACATTCTCCGTACAGATTTCAGACACATCAACTGCAAGAAGCGTTTACATTCTCACAAAGTCAAAATGTGACGGCAGTGCGCCTTGGATATCCAAGAGCGGACCAGGGCCAGGGTGGAACGTGATGGCCGCCACCACAGGAACCAACTCGAACGGTTCCTCGGTTGTTGAACTTCAAAAGACATCTAGTTCAACATGGAACACAGTGGGATACACCTCGGGTTATTCCAACTACTGGAATACACCCACCTTCTCCCCGATATCGGGAATTACCAATGCTGGTACTTGGACTTATACAAAAGAACTGGGCGTTGCAGATAATGGCCGCTGCTTCGCAACAATTGTTCCCTCATCTGGGAATAAAAAAATGTGGATAAGTGAACCGGTTCAAATAAGCGTTAAACCTCTCTTGAACTCAACACTCTCAACCCAAAGTTCGAGTTACCAAACTATTTCAACCAATTCAACACAAATTACCGGCTCAATTTCGGGTGGCTCGCGAAACATCTATTACAAAGTTTGCAACAGTTCAAGTTCTAAATCGTTTGCGACTACGTCAGATTCCGTTGGTAATTTCCGATTCTCAATTCCGAGCGGCCTCGCAGCAGGCACATATAGTTTTTGTCTCAGCGCAGAGAAGACAAACCTTTATCAATCTGTAGACACAAAT
>JALQYL010000092.1 GCA_023254135.1 Ilumatobacteraceae bacterium
GATTGCATTCGGTTACTACGGAAACATTCTTCGCGAAATGTGGATGAAGCCAGTTCCCGACGGTGACACCTCGCCCATTCGCGTGCAACCAGCACTCGTCATGGTTCTCGCCATCACTGGCGTCTCCACACTTGTTCTTGGTGTGTTGCCCGGCATCGTGATTCACTTCGGTGACATCGCTGGCCTCGCCGGTGCCCTCGCCAAGTAACCACATCCACGCAGCGATTGCTGCGGCTGGCGGAGCAATTCCGTTCAGTGAATTCATGTCGCTTGCCCTTTATGGCGAAGACGGTTTCTATACAGGCACTGGTCGTGCAGGTCGTCGTGGTGACTTCATTACATCGCCCGAAGTAGGGCCTCTGTTTGGCACCGTGATTGCCAAGTATCTCGATGCGCAATGGAAATCGTTGGGTTCACCGAGCAACTTCACTGTTGTGGAAGTCGGCGCTGGCCCCGGAACTCTTGCACGGTCCATCTTGTCCGCAGCTCCCGAGTGTTTGAGCTCTGGCACGTACATTGCGGTGGAAGTAAGTGCTTCACAGCGCGCACTGCATCCCGAAGGCATTACGTCTGCTGCAGAAATGCCAGCGCATATTGACAATGGCGTGATCATTGCGAACGAACTTTTCGACAACTTGCCGTTTGATCTGTGGGTCTACGACGACGGATGGCGTGAGGCATACGTGGCATCGGCGGGAGAGAACTTCTCCGAAGTACAGATGAATAAACCTGTGCCCGATTGTTTGCCATCGCGAGCAGTTCTCGGTGCGCGCGCTCCCGTTCAAACAGCAGCAGGACAGTGGCTAGCCAACGCGCTGCAATCGCTGCAGCACGGAAAGGTACTTGCTTTCGATTACTGCACTGCTCTCACCGCCGAAGTGGCATCGATGCCGTGGCGCGAATGGTTGCGCACGTATGCCTCACACGAACGCGGAGTTCATTACTTGCGCAATGTGGGCGAACAAGACATCACCACACAGGTGTTGATTGACCAACTTTCCTTGGTTCGGGAGCCCGATGCCATTCGTACACAATCTCAATTTCTTCAGTTGTGGGGAATTGACGAACTGGTGGAGGAAGGGAAGCGTGCCTGGGAAGCGGCGGCATCAGCTCCGTCTCTCGCTGCCATGAAGATGCGAAGCCGTATCGCGGAATCGGAGGCTCTGCTGGATCCAGCCGGACTCGGTACCTTCACCGCGCTTGAATGGAACAGCTCCAACACCATCTAGAACTAGGTTGGCTCCATGATTGTTGTCGACCGATTGACCAAAACGTACGGTGCGAAGAAGGCGGTAGATGACCTTTCGTTCACCGTGAGTCCAGGTCGCGTCACCGGATTCCTCGGGCCCAATGGGTCTGGCAAGAGCACCACCATGCGATGCATGCTCGGACTCGATGCCGCTGACTCTGGGTCCGTCACCTTTGATGGCAAGAAATACAGCGAACTTGATCGCCCGCTTACGCACATTGGCTCATTGTTGGACGCAGGTGATGCACACAAAGGCCGTAGTGCACGTAATCATTTGCGATGGATCGCCGCGACACATGGATTCCCGGCAAGCCGCGTTGATGAGGTGTTGCAACAAGTCGGCCTTCAAGATGCGGCCAAAACAAAGGTCGGGAAGTTTTCGCTGGGAATGCGCCAGCGACTTGGGCTAGCGACAGCACTTCTAGGTAATCCTCAAATTGTCATTCTTGATGAACCGGCAAACGGTCTCGACCCCGAAGGAATTCGATGGACTCGAGAAGTGATGCGCAGTTTGGCAGACGCTGGTCGGTCTGTGTTGGTGAGTAGCCACCAACTCGTTGAGTTATCACTGGTAGCAGACGACCTCGTTGTCATCGGCCAAGGCAAACTGATTTCGGCTGGCCCCATTTCTCAATTCATGACGCAGCATGCAAAGACTTGGGTACACGTGGTGTCTCCACAATTTGAACAACTTGCAGCGTTGGTATCTGCACGAGGTGGGCAGGTGGAACGAACCAGCGATGGTGGAGATTTTCATGGGATCACCGCAATGCAAATTGGTGAGATTGCGGCCGCCAACAGCATCGTGCTTCACGAACTCGCACCTCAGACGGGTTCTTTGGAGCAAGCCTTCCTAGATGCAACAGATACTGCGGTCGAATACCGCGGCGATCTTTCAGTGACAAGCGAGGTTGCAAAATGATGTTCAATGCATTCAGATCAGAATTAATCAAACTTCGTACGACTCGTGCACCCAAAGTTGTATTGGCATGTGCAGTGTTTCTGCCAATGATTATTCAGGTTCTCATCTCGATGTTTGGTTACAAAGATGGGGTCGTCGGTTCGACTGTGATCTCCAATATGTCTGGGTCCGGACCACTCGTCGCGCTCCTGCTTGGTGTCGTCGGAGTTCTGTGTTCCACACAGGAGTATTCACAAGGAACCATTCGCATCACCCTGGTAGCCATTCCACATCGGTTCACCGTGTTGATGGCAAAGGTTCTCACGATGTTGGTTGTTTCATGCACTGCCATCGCTACCTATCTCGCTGGGGGCCTCGCACTTTCACAACTTGTTATGAATGCCCGAGGCCTCAAGTTTGAATTAATCGGTTCATATGGGCGCATCATTATTGGGTTCTTCGTACTCGTGCCATTGTTGTCAATTCTTGGACTATCTCTCGGCATCATCTTTAAGAGCCCACCCGGAGCTATCTCCGCCGTGTTGTTGTGGCCAACCCTCATCGAAGGAATGATTTTCGGATTGCTCTCTGTAGCACTGAACAAGAACTATTTCCGTTGGGCGCCGGTACAAAATGGATTCCAGTTAGTTCGCGACGTGATGGACCATGAATTGAATTCGTGGGGCATCGCCACCGCGTATTTCGCTTCATTTGTTTCAGTATTCGTGGTCATCAGTTTCATCTCGTTCATGAAGCGAGACGCGTAAATCGACTTCTAGTCGGGGCGACTGGTGAAATACGCCCCGACAATCACAATGCACATGCCGGCAACGGAAGGCAACGAAACGCTTTCATGTCGGAACACAAGCCCGAGGATTGTTGCAACGATGGGTGTGAAGAACACGCCAATCACGCCGCGCACTGCGCCGGCACGCACCATCAACTTGCCGTACATCACGTAGGCAAAGCCAGTGCCCAATGATCCCAATGCCATCAGTGCGAACAAAGCGGGCCACGCAAACGTGCTGTCGAAAAATGCGGGTACGCCTAGTGGCAGAGCAAACAGCAATGCAAATAATTCCTGCCACAACAGAACGGTGAGGGTTCCGTACTTCACTTGCATTTCGCGCGACAAGATGCTGGTGAATGCGTAACAGAGTGTGGCGGCCAACAAAAACAACACTCCATGAATGGAGGCGCCTTTGTCATCGCCCACGCTGCCGAAGGAAATCAATGTGATGCCTACGAATCCAATCAGCACGGCAAGTGACCTTCGACGTGAGGGCATCTTGCGAGTGAGAATGGCTGCTGCCACCACAGTGGTAACTGGGATGGACCCGTTGATCATTCCGGTAACAGATGACGACACAGATTGCTCAGCAAGCGGGTACAAGTAGAACGGGAATGTCATTGCGATGAGACCAAGCAACGCAACGCGTGGAACATCTGCGCGGTCAATCTTCTTGCGTGCGGCGGGGAAACACGCCAGGGCAAGTGCGCCGAAGGTGAGGCGAGCGATGGGCACCACGCCGGTAGCCACATGATCAAGGGCAATGGCAATGAAAAGGAACGACGAGCCCCAGGTAAGGGCCACCGCGGAGGTCATGCCCCACTCGGCAGGTCCGAAATGGTGTTCGGTGTCTTTACCGAGGACTGTTTTGTTCACGGGTGCCATTCTTGTCGTTCGCCATGGGCTGACTCGTCTCTATTTCAGTAATGTCAGAAGAGTCACCAGGGGGTTTCAAATGACTGAAAATCATGACGCAATCGATGCACTGCAGTGGGAACAGCGCAAGTTCCCACCCTCCGAGGCATTCAAGAAGAACTCTCTGGTTGTTGGCACACATCTCTATGACGAGGCCAACGCCGACTATCAGTCGTTCTGGGCACGTCAGGCATCAGACCTGGTCACCTGGAACAAGCCGTGGGACACCGTGTGTGAATGGAACCTTCCTTTCAGCAAGTGGTTCGTCGGTGGCGAAGTCAATGTTTCTTACAACTGCCTCGATCGCCATGTACTCGCCGGCAAGGGCGACAAAGTGGCATTCCATTTCGAAGGCGAACCTGGTGATTCGCGCACGGTGACGTATGCGCAGCTTCTTGATGAGGTGCAGAAGTTTGCGAACGTGTTGAAGGGTCTCGGCGTTCAAAAGGGCGACCGCGTCAACATCTACTTGCCCATGATTGTGGAAGCTGCAGTGGCCATGCTTGCGTGCGCACGAATTGGTGCTGCACACTCTGTGGTGTTCGGCGGTTTCTCTTCGCAAGCTCTCGCCGACCGCATCAACGATGCCGAAGCAAAAGTTCTCATCACTGCAGATGGTGGTTACCGCCGCGGTGAGGTGTTCGCACTCAAGCCACAAGCAGATGAAGCAGTAGAAAACGCGCCGAGCATCACTTCCGTTGTTGTGGTGAAGCGCGGCGGCAACGAAGTCACCATGAAGGCTGGTCGTGATCACTGGTATCACGAGCTCATGGCAACGGCAGATCCTGTGTGCCCTGCAGAGCCAATGGATTCAGAGCAATTGCTGTTCTTGTTATACACCTCAGGCACCACAGGCAAGCCCAAGGGCATCATGCACACCACGGGTGGTTACCTCACGCACGTCACGTACACACACAAGTATGTGTTCGATCTCAATCCTGAAAAAGACATTTACTGGTGCACGGCAGACGTTGGTTGGATCACTGGTCACAGCTACATCGTGTACGGACCGCTTAGCAATGGTGCAACACAAGTGATGTACGAAGGTGTTCCTAATTACCCCGCAAACGATCGCATGTGGGAAATCATTGAGAAGTACAAGGTCACCATCTTCTACACCGCGCCTACTGCCATTCGTACATTTATGAAGTGGGGAGTGGAAGAACCTGCAAAGCACGATTTGTCGTCATTGCGTTTGTTGGGCAGCGTGGGTGAACCCATTAACCCTGAAGCGTGGATGTGGTATCACGAGAACATTGGTCGCGGAAACTGCCCCATTGTTGATACGTGGTGGCAAACAGAAACAGGCGGCATCATGATTTCGCCACTGCCTGGTGCAACAACCACAAAGCCTGGTTCTGCAACGTTCCCACTACCTGGCATAGGCGCTGAGTTGCTCGATGATGATGGCAAGCCCGTTACGCACGGCGGTGGCTACCTCACGCTCACACAACCATGGCCCGGCATGTTGCGCGGCATCTGGAAAGACCCCGAGCGTTACAAAGATGCGTACTGGAGTCGCTTCGACGGTCGTTACTTCGCAGGTGATGGCGCAAAGCTCGACGATGACGGTTACTTGTGGTTGCTGGGTCGAGTGGACGACGTGATGAATGTTTCGGGTCACCGCATCTCCACCACCGAGGTGGAGTCAGCGTTGGTGTCTCATCCGTGCGTGGCAGAGGCAGCAGTGGTAG
>JALQYL010000093.1 GCA_023254135.1 Ilumatobacteraceae bacterium
CGATCGTCCCATGCGTTTCAAGGTGGTGGGCGATGGTGGTCGCTTGCCTGCCACCGTGGTCACGCCGCTGTCTGTGGTGCTCACGGAGTTGTTGCAGAATGCGATTGACCATGGGTTCCCCGAAGGTGAGGGCGGTGGCAATGTTGTGGTGGCGCTCAACGTGGTGAACGCTGAATTGCAGATTGAGGTCATTGATGACGGACGAGGCATTCCCGAGGGATTCAACTTGGCCGATCAGACCGGACTCGGATTGTCCATTGTGCGCACCTTGGTCACCACAGAATTGGCTGGGTCCATTGAGATGCGTCCAGCGCTACCCGAGGAATTGAAGAATGCGGAACTGTCACCAAAAGCAGGAAACACCGGAACGGTGATTTCTTTGCGGGTTCCTCTCACCGAGGAATAGAAGCGAGCAGGGGAACTGCTCGGAGTTTCTTATCGAGCTTGCTGGCGAGCAAGCTTTGCGCGAGCGGCAGCCTCGCGACGGATTTGGCGGCGCTCTTCTTCTGAAGTGCCACCCCAAATGCCGGTGTCTTGGTTGGTCTCAAGAGCGAACTCGAGGCATTCAACATGAACGGGGCATTCGCAGCACACCGACTTTGCCTTGGCAATTTGCAGCAAAGCTTGACCGGTGGTCCCGATCGGGAAGAACAACTCGGGATCGGTGTCGCGACATGTAGCGACATTTCGCCACGAGTAGTCGGCACTTCCAAGAGCCAGCGATGACGCAAGAATTGACACGTCGCTTCCTTTTCGGGGCTAGGGCGCAGAGCGCAAATTGGACTGTTGTGGCGAACCACTCGGAGGAACACTACGAGCGAGATTGGCAACTGACAATCGCTTCGGCAAAGTTCATGGATGTATTTCGTAACCAATAAAAAACTTCTGCCATGATGAGAGCGTTATGGGAAAAGTTCAGGTAATAGCGCACCGCGGTGCCTCCAAGGTCGAGCGGGAGAACACGCTCGCGGCATTCCGCCGAGCAGGGGAAATGGGGGCCGACGCGGTGGAGCTCGACGTGCGTCGCACCGCCGATGGCGCAATGGCAATCCATCACGATGCGCATTTGGGAGACGGCCGACTCATCTGCGACCTCGCTGCAAATGAGTTACCCGAGCACATTCCGTTTCTGTCTGAAGCTTTGGATGCATGTGCAGGCATGTGGGTGAACATTGAGATCAAGAATCACCCCATTGATGCCGACTACGACCCCAACGACACCCTCGCGGCGTCTGTTGCCGCGCATCTAGCCGAGCGTGGCGAAGATCATCGTTGGCTGATTTCTGCGTTCAATCGTCCCACTGTTGATGCAATGCGTGCATTCCGCCCTGAAGTGCGCACTGCATGGTTGACAGAGGGTGTGCGTCCTGCCGATTGGGATCGTGTTGCACGCGATTTGGCCAACAGTGGACATATTGCTTTGCACCCGTATGTGAAGCATCTTGAAGAAGGCTGTATCACGGCGTTTCATGCAGCAGGCTTGCAGGTGAACTCATGGACCGTGGATGACCCCAGTGATATGCGCCGCATTATTGGATGGGGAATTGACGGCATCTGCACCAACGTGCCCGATGTTGCCCTTGGTGTGTTGGCCGAGAGCTAACGACCACTATTCGAATCAGAGCTTCGGGTGCGAGCGCACCAAGCGCAATGCATTGGGCACGTATTCGAATTCAACTTTTTGAATGTCACCCAAGTAGTCGCCATCAAGTTGGTATGCGAAAGCGCGAGCGTCGCTGGCGGTGACCTTGCGTACATCGGTGCGAACATCGAGCCACGGCGTGGATTTCACTCCACCACCTTTCAACGCTGATGCAAGTGTTCGCAGAATGTGCACGGGTTTCATCGTTTTGAAAGTGACAACGGAGAGCCCGGTGGACAAACTGGTGCTCGGAACAATGTCGAGTGGTCGATTGCCAAGGTAGGTGTACGGATTCGTATTCATCACGATGGAAAAGAATCCGTTGTCTACTTTCGAACCATCAGCAAATTCCAGCGAGAAGTGCGGGCGCTTGCGATCGAAGTCGACGAAAAAAGTTTTGAGTGCGGCCACTACGAACAACGGATGACCGAAGTAACGCTTCAAGGCGGCGCGGCGTTCTACCCACTGCACAACGGCTGCGTCGTATCCGAGACCGGTGTGAAAGGTGAAGTAGCGACCATTTGCACGACCGAGACCAATAGGAGAGATGTCGTTGCGATCGAGTGCGTCAACAATGTGCTCCACGGCTTCAATTGCATCGTTGGGCATGCCAAGCGTGCGGGCGAACACATTGGTGGAACCACCAGGCAGAACCGCCAGGGCCGTTTCCGAGCCTGCCACGCCGGTGGCCACCTCATTCAGGGTGCCGTCACCGCCGTATGCCACCACCACATCAATGCCGCGCCGGGCTGCATCCTCGGCAAAACGGGTGGCGTGACCCCTTCGATTGGTCTCCACCACCTGCACATCGTGGTGCTGGGATAGGCGTTGATGCACCGTGACGGTGTTCTTGGCCGTCACGGAGGACGCAAAGGAGTTCACAATGAGCAAAATGCGCAAGGCAGAAACGGTATCAGCGCCCCGACTGGCGGGTGGCGCCCCTACGACAAACGTCACTCGAATATGCGTCCTTGGGTTGGGTGAATGACGTACCTGTGGGTAACAATATGACCCATGAATGTGATCGTTTGTGTGAAGCAGATCCCCGACCCCGCGGCGCCTGGTGCGCTCGATGGGGCCACTAACACCCTGAAGCGTGATGGCAAGCTCATCCTCGACGACTCCGATGCATACGGCGTTGAGATGGCACTGCAGTTGGTCGACAAGGCCGGCGGCGGTGAAGTAAGCCTCATCTCCATGGCACCCAATGGCGAAACAGCAGGTCTTCGTACCGCACTCGCAATGGGCGCTGCAAAGGGTGTGCTTGTATCCGATCCTGCGTTGCAGGGTTCCGATGCACTCACCACTGCAAAGGTTCTCGCTGCAGCAGTGAAGCATCTTGGTGGCGCAGACCTCATCATCGGTGCAACTGAATCATCAGACGGTTACCCCGGAACCGTGCCCGAGCAGATGGCAGAACTTCTTGGTCTTCCTTCCGTCACTTTCGCAAAGAAAGTTTCTGTTGAAGGTGGCGCACTCAAAGTGGACCGTCAGACCGAAGCTGGTTACGACGAAGTCACTTGTGCAGTGCCTGCACTCATCAGC
This sequence comes from Ilumatobacteraceae bacterium, assembly GCA_023254135.1. GTDB lineage: Bacteria > Actinomycetota > Acidimicrobiia > Acidimicrobiales > Ilumatobacteraceae > UBA2093. The sequence continues at coordinate 3,188 of JALQYL010000093.1, forward strand.
GTGACCGCTGGTGTGGTGGAGCCTCGCTACCCATCGTTCAAGGGCATCATGGCTGCAAAGTCAAAGCCAGTGGAAGAACTCACCGCATCAGCACTCGGCGTAACGCCAGTGGGCTGGGCCGGTGCAGGTCAGAGCATCACCAACGTTGCTCAAGCAGAAGCTCGTCAAGCTGGTGAAGTCATCGAAGACGACGGCGAATCATTCGGCAAGATTGTTGGGTTCCTCGAGAACCTGAAGGTCATCTGAGTCGAAGGCATTAGAGGAGTATCACAATGGCACTGAACAACATCTGGGTCTTCGCACAGGCAGCCAATGGCGCGCCTACGTCGGCCACACTTGAACTGCTCACCAAGGCACGTTCACTTTCATCGAACATCACCGCATTCATCCAGGGCAGTGGCGCAGAAGCCGCAGCACTTGGTGAGTACGGCGCCACCGCAGTACTTGCAGTGGAAATTGGCAAGAACCTTCCTGGCGTTGCAATCGCATCTGCTTTGAAGACCGTCATCGACGGTGGCAACAAGCCAGACCTCATCATGTTCCCTCAGAACACCGAAGGTCGCGACGTGATGTCACGCTTGTCAGCAAAGCTCGACAAGACAGTTCTCACCAACAACATCGACATCACCGCAGATGGCGGCGTCACGGTTGTTACACCAATCTTTGGTGGCAACACACTCGTGAGCACCACCTTCACCGGTGAAGGTCCGTTCCTTGCAGCCTTCCGTCCGAAGTCATTCGCGGCAGAAGCATCAGGCGGCGCAGCACCTGCAGTCACTGCAGTGGCAGTTCCTGATCTTGGTGCAACAGGTTCAGCACAGGTTGTTGCTGTTCACGTTGAAGAAACCACTGGACCAAAGCTTGACGAAGCAGACATTGTTGTTGCTGGCGGTCGCGGTCTTGGTGAAGCACCTAGCTACGCAATGATCGAAGAGCTTGCAACATTGCTGAAGGGTGCACCTGGTGCATCACGCGCAATCGTTGACGCTGGCTGGGTTCCTTACTCATTCCAGGTCGGCCAGACCGGCAAGGTTGTGAAGCCAACCATCTACATTGCAGCAGGCATCTCTGGTGCAACGCAGCACATGGTGGGTATGAAGGGTTCCAAGAACATCATCGCCATCAACAAGGACAAGGAAGCACCAATCTTCGGTGTTGCCGACCTTGGCATCGTGGGCGACGTTCACAAGGTGCTCCCACAGCTCATCGCAGCCCTCAAGGCTCGCTAAATCTCACTGACCATTTGGTCAGTGGAACTTCAAGAGACCCTCGCCCTCGTGGTGAGGGTCTCTTTGTTTATTCCGTTCCATTCTTTGCGCCGAAAATCCCACATCTCGTGAAGTAGATAGTTCAGGAGAATTTGAAGATGGAAAATTTGCCACCGTTTGGCTGGGCCGATGTGGCTCGGAAGTCAGACATTGATCGTCTTGATGCGCGCATTGATTCGCTCATCGGAGCAATGTGGGCCGTTAGCGCAATCTTCACCGCTTGTTTTATTGGGTTGTTTACCCTGATAGCTACGAAGCTGTAATCGAATTAGTCGAGCTGATCGTGAGCGTGGAACGCCACGGCGAGGCCTTCGTCTGGGTCAACGATGGCGAGCGACAAGTTCCAACCGGTGAGTGGCGCATCATTGTGAGTGAACGCGTAATAGTCGAGCGATTCGATCACGTCGCCCAAGTCGTCTACATCGCAGGGCCAGTCATCGGCAAGGCCGGTGAACGTGGCGAGGAACCACCATGCATCGCTGCGGCCCGTTGCAGTGCCTCTGCGCTTGCCGTGGGCGCCACCACTAGCGCCGGCCCATGCGAGTTGCGCAAGGGCCTCCTGTGCAGTGATGCGGGCAATGCGTGGGTTGTTGAGGTTCAGTGCGCCAAGTACCTGTTCCAGGTTTCCTTCAACGATGGCTATGTGTGCGAATCCGTTTGATTGCGATGTCCACGCTTCCACCAGTCGGCGAAATGCAGTCACGGTGTCGGGGTCATTGATGGGCTCTGCTGACTCAGTGTTGACGTGTTCGTTGGGAGTGGGAAGTTCGGGAGCGGGGAAGTCCACACCGTCGTCGTTGTAACTGGCGAGTTCGTAGTGCGGTTCCCACGGTTGCAATTCAAAGGGCAGGTCGAGCACCGAAGTTTCGTATTCGTTGATGGTGTCGCCACGCAAGGCACGTTCGTGTGCAACGAGCGAACGGTCGTGGCCATCAGCAAGGTGTTCATCCAGGTCATCCCAGCGGTGATACACGGCAATGATTTCGCTCACAGGGCCGGGCATGAATGTGCGTGCAGTGTCATCAAGTGCGCGCACGGCTTGTTCGGCGGGTGCCCACAATGCGAGTCGGTAGTTG
>JALQYL010000094.1 GCA_023254135.1 Ilumatobacteraceae bacterium
CACGTCCATGCCGTTGAAGGGCATCCAGCCGCGAATCATGCGAGGAATCTCCACTGAGCCCACCACTTTCCCGTTGAACCGCAACTCACCAACGCCACCGGTTCTGGTGGTCTTCGTGAATTCCCATGCGAGTTCGTGATCGCCCGGCGTGAGCGCAACCTGAGCACGAACTTCATGCGGTTCCATGGGGAAGTGGTAGTGGTAGCCCACCATGCCGTCCTGGATGTACATGGAGTACCCGGCCCATGCATCGCCGTCCTTGAACAACACGCCTTCGCAGTCGTTCGCACCAACGGTGAAGTGGGCGGTGACGCGGTGGCTGGTGTTCATGAGTTGTGGCGAGTTGTCGCTCGGCACTCGTTGTACGCCAGGCCACAAACGGAAGAATCGTTTCACGGGGCGTTTGTTCGGGGCTGCCAATCCGTCTTCAATGGGGAGCACGTTGTACTTGGCGGCTTCCTCCCACCACAGCTCGATCAATTCATCGAGCTTCTCGGGGAATTGCGATGCGAGGTCGTTGGATTCAGAGAAGTCTTCCTGCAGGTTGTACAACTCCCACACGTCGTCGGTCATCTCGGTGCGGTACTTGTGGCGCGCCACTGCCTTCCAGCCATCTTGAACGATTCCGCGATGACCCAACATCTCGAAGTGCTGAATCTTCTTCTGTGAGGGTGCTTCGGGTTGCGCGATGGCATATTTCATCGAAGTGCCATGTATGGGCATTTGTTGCACACCGTTCACCACTGGTGGCATGGACACATTGAGCATCTCCAACAACGTGGGTGCTACGTCGGTGCAGTGGTGGAATTGGTGTCGCAACGTGCCGCGTTGCGAATCGTCGATTCCCTTTGGCCAACTGATGATGAAGGGGTCGCGCACACCGCCGCCGTGGGTGTTCTGCTTGTAGAACTTGCATGGAGTGTTGCTTGCCATGGCCCATCCCATGGGGATGTTGTTGAACCACTGCGTCTCGCCCATTTCGTCAAGGTGAGCAAGCGTTTCCTCCAGTGTCATTTCCACACGTTCGAAATAGCGGCCTTGGTTCATGGTGCCGTTGAGGCCGCCCTCTTGACTGGCGCCGTTGTCGCTCATCAACACAACGATGGTGTTGTCAAGTTGTCCGATGCGTTCCAGTGTGTCCAGGAAACGTCCGATCTGTTCGTCAGTGTGCGTGAGCATCGCTGCGTATGCGGCATTGAAACGCACGAACACTTTCTTCTCGTCGGCACTCAACTCGTCCCATGGTCTGATTCCTGGATTGCGTGGGGGCAGCACCGTGTTTTGCGGAACCACTCCCAACTTCTTCTGCTTGGCAAGTCGCTCTTCACGCGCCACGTCCCATCCCTTTTCGAACAGAGGCACGTATTCATCGATGCGATCTTTTGTGACATGGTGCGGTGAGTGCAGTGCACCGAATGCCATGTACATGAAGAAGGGTTTGTTCGGGTCGATGCTCTTCTGGGCCGAGACCCAGTCGACGGCGTGATCAACAATGTCGTCGGTGAGGTGGTATCCCTCTTTGTCGGGCTTTGGCACATGACGGTTGTCTTCGGTGAGGAACGGATCCCATTGGTTCATCGCTCCGTCCATGAAGCCGTAGTAACGATCGAACCCACGTTGTGTGGGCCACAAATCGAATGGTCCGGTGGGGCCAATGTGGTGCATGGGTGTGAGGTGCCACTTGCCCAACGCAAAACTGTTGAAGCCGAACGGCCGCAAAATTTCAGGAAGCATCGCAGCATCCTTGGTGACCTTGCCTCTGTAGCCATCGAAGCCGTAGTCGTAGTTGGCAAGTGATCCCATGCCCACTGCGTGATGGTGACGACCAGTCAACAATGAGGCACGAGTGGGCGAGCACAGCGATGTTGTGTGGAAGTTGGTGAACCGCAATCCATTTGCGGCGAGACGGTCAATGTTGGGCGTGCGCACATCGCTGCCGTAACAACCGAAGTCTGCGAATCCGGCATCGTCGAACACAATGAGCACCACATTGGGTGTGCCTTCTGGAGCCGTGGGTTCGCCCGGATAGTGGGGCGCCACCTCTTTCATGGTGACGCCAGTACGTGACTTCTCGCTCATCAGTTCCCCCTCGGTTGAATGTGCCGAGAATATCCCACTGATAAGCGTGTTAACTCAGACGAAGAACGCCCGAGACGAGTGGTGCGAATTTATTGTGCGGTCGCGCGACGGGCCATGACGGATCGCCAGCCCAACATGCTGCTGAACAAGAACACGGTGGCCACAATCACGAAGGCGGTGGCGGTGCCGCGATCAAATACAACGCGTCGCAGAATCAAGCCAATGGCGGTAGTAAACAACACCACCGTCACTCCATTTTCTACCGATATCACGTCACGCTTTTGAAGGCGCATGAACACGCGCGAGCCTATGAGTGAGATGAGGAAAGGCGCTGCAACAAAAAGGACACCGGATAGTCCGGTGTCCGTCTTGTGATTTCTGGTGCCAATGACAACGAATACGAGAACGCAAACGATGTCATAGGCAAGCGCCCGCAATGCGGAGCGATTCATCAATCGGTCTCGTCGTAGTACTCGCGACCAAGGTGCGTGATCTGGTCTTCGTTCATGAGCCAACGCAATGTGTTCTTCAACTTTGCGAGCTGAATGAACAAGTCGTGCTCTGGGTACAGGCCAGGCGCAACCTGTGGGCTCTTGTAATAGAACGACAACCATTCCTGAATGCCACCCAAACCAGCGCGTGCTGCGAGGTCTGAGTAGAGCACCAAGTCGAGTGCGAGTGGCGCAGCGAGAATGGAGTCACGACACAAGAAGTTCACCTTGATCTGCATGGGGTAACCCATCCAGCCGGTGATGTCGATGTTGTCCCAACCTTCTTTGTTGTCGCCACGAGGTGGGTAGTAGTTGATCTGCACCTTGTGGAACACATCGCCATAGAGGTCGGGGTTCTTCGATGGCTCGAGGATGTCTTCCAACACGCCAAGCTTCGACTCTTCTTTGGTCTTGAAGTTTTCAGGAGCATCAAGAACTTCACCATCGCGGTTACCCAGAATGTTGGTGCTGTACCAACCAGTGAGACCCAACTGACGTGCCTTCACCATTGGCGCAAGAACCGTCTTCATGAGGGTCTGGCCTGTCTTGAAGTCCTTGCCTGAGATGGGGATGTTGTGCTGTGTTGCGTATTCACGCAAGCAAGGCATGTCAACAGCAAGGTTGGGGGAGCCGTTCGCAAAAGGAACGCCCTCGAGCAATGCTGCGTATGCGTACAGCATGGACGGAGCAACTTGATCGGAGTTGGCATCGATGGCCTTCTCGAATGATTCGATTGTTTGATGGTCGGGGCCTGGCTCAATGAAGATCTCAGTACTGGCGCACCAGATCATGACCAAGCGGTCCACCTTCTTCTCATCGCGGAAACGGTTGATGTCGGCACGGATGCCGTTCAACATTTCGCGCTTGCTGGTGGTGGCCATCACGTGCTCACCGGTGAGATTGCGTGCGTACTTGCGCTCGAACGCTGCCTTCATGGGGCGAACATCGCGGAGAACGTCGGCGATGGCTTCAATGTGCTTGCCCTGCTCAAGTACGCCGGCGCGGGAAGCAGCCACGTATGCGTCGTCAGGGAAAACGTCCCATGCGCCCCACACGATGTCGTCGAGTTTGGCGAGGGGAACGAAGTCCTTGATAAGGGGTGAGCGACCATCGGTGCGCTTGCCCAGGCGGATAGTGCCCATCTGGGTCATGGAGCCAATGGGGAGTCCCTGTCCACGCTTGGCGAGTTCAACGCCAGCGATGAGGGTGGACGCCACGGCGCCGAGGCCAACGGTGAGGACACCGAGCTTGCCTTCGGCAGGGGCGATTGTGCGGGTTTCAGACATGGCTCCCACGCTACTTGGGCGTGGCAGCCATGAAGTCGTTTATGACCCCGGCCAGCTCTTCTCCCTTGTCTTCCTGTACGAAATGGCCTCCACCCACGATGGTGGTGTGGGGCTGGCCGGTGGCGCCTGGCACAGTGCCCACAAATGCGCGGTCACCGCCAGCGGTAATGGGGTCGCCATCGCTGAAAGCACAGAGGAACGGCTTGTTGAAGTTCCTCAGAATCTCCCAGGCCTTCTTGTTGGCGATGTTCGAGGGGTCGTTCTCGCCATCGGGGTACAACGACGGGAAGATACGTGCGCCCGCCTTGTAACTCTCGTCGGGGAAGGGCGCATCGTACGCAGCCACCACATCGGACAAATCGCTGATGGCGCCTCCATTGATCAACTTGCCCACCTCAAACACGGGCACTTCTTGTGAGAACTTCTGCCATGCACGAAAGGCCGCGCTTGGTTCCTTGCCGTACATGGGCAAACCGGTGTTGGAGACCACCACACGATCGAAACGGTCAACGTTCGCTGTGACCAACCGCAGACCAATGAGACCACCCCAGTCCTGACACATCATGGTGAGGCCAGAGAAGTTGTTGATGTTCAACCACTGGTTCATCCAATCAACATGACGCTCATAGGTGTAGTGGCTTGTTTCCGTTGGCTTGTCGCTGCGACCAAAGCCAACAAGATCGGGCGCAATCACGCGATGCCCCGCATCGAGGAAAGTCTTCATCATCTTGCGATACAAGAATGACCACGTAGGTTCGCCGTGCATCATGATCACGGTTTCTTTTGCATCTGCAGGTCCCGCTTCGTAATGGGCCACGCGTAACACGGTGTTGGTGCCGTCATTGGCTTTTACGTCGGTGTACACCGGCGCATACGGCCACTCGGGAATATTGGCGAATCGTTCATCGGGAGTGCGTACAAAATCCATGGGAATACCTGCCTTGTTTTGCTTCACCGTAGACCGTGCGATGAGGCAACTGAGTAAGCACAGTTCATTCTTTTGTCTAGCTGTTAATGAATGTTGATTTAGGTAATAAAGTCGTGGTTCAACTACAGAAAGACCGGGGGGCACCATGTCTGATCCATTCTCATTTCCACCACCAAGCGCAGGCGGCAGTGGTTTTACTCCCGCACCAGGAAGTTCATTCGGTGCACCGATGGGCGGGGGAGTAACGCCATGCGAAAACGGCGTACGTCTCGGTGCATACCTTGTTGACATCCTGCTCATGATTGTCACCTGCGGAATTGGATGGATTATTTGGGACATCGTGTTGTGGAATCAGGCAACATCTCCTGCGAAGAAGATGTTTGGCCTCCAGGTAGTCGACATCAGAACGGGAGCTCCGGCCACTATGCAACAGATGCTTATGCGTGAGCTTCTCGGCAAAATCATTCTTCACACATTTACGGGCGGAATCTTGGGTCTCATCAGCGGCATTCTGATTCTCGTTCAACCATCACGTCAGGGTGTATGGGACTACATCTCTAGCACCACGGTTGTGAAGAAGAGTTGAGTTTTATTGTTCGACGCCCAATGTTGTCGTTAATGGGGTTGGCAATTGCCAGCCCCATTACTCATCGTGTCGCCGAGTACCTTGACCATCAGCCATCGCTTTGTCCGCTGCAACGTCTGGCGGGCATCCCTTGTCCAAGTTGTGGT
>JALQYL010000095.1 GCA_023254135.1 Ilumatobacteraceae bacterium
CAAAGAACTTTGCTCACGTGGGCGTTGTGGTGGACACCGCGGATTACGCCGATGTGCTGGAGATGATTGAAGGGGAGTACTTCAACATCAATGCGCGACGCATGTTGGCGCAAAAGGCATTTCGTGTGACCAGCGCCTATGACGCCGCAGTGTCGTCATGGCTGTCGGAAGAAACCCCGGATCGTGCGAATGCAACAGTGCCGCCGATTCTTACACTCGTGGCAGAGCGGGCGGAAGTGTTGCGGTACGGAGAGAATCCCCATCAAACCGGAGCTCGCTATCGCTTGCCAGGCGTGGAGAGCTGGTGGGATTCCGCCGTGCAACTCAATGGGAAAGAAATGTCGTATCTCAACGTGTTCGACACCGAGGCTGCATGGCAGTTGGTGAGCAAGTTCGATCGACCCGCTGCTGTGGTGGTGAAGCACGCCAACCCATGTGGTGTCGCTTTGGCTCCCACTATTTTTGAGGCATACACCAACGCTCACAATGCAGATCCGGTGAGTGCATTCGGGGGAATTGTCGCGGTGAATGGCGAGGTCAACGGAGACACCGCACGTGCCATCAGCGAAATATTCACTGAAGTAGTGATTGCCCCATCATTCACTGCTGATGCCCTTGAAATTTTGTGCGCAAAGCCGAACTTGCGCATCCTGGAGGCAGTTGCACCCATTGGTTCCATGGCCATCGATGTTCGCTCTATCGACGGTGGATTGTTGGTGCAGTCGGTGGATGAGGCAAGTGAACCGCTCGATGATTTCACAATTGCCACCACGCGTGCACCGTCTGACGATGAATGGCAGAGTTTGTTGCTTGCATGGCAAACAGTGGCTGCAACATGGAGCAATGCAATCGTTCTAGCCAACGGCAGCACCGTGGTGGGAGTGGGCGGTGGTCAACCAAATCGCGTTGATGCCGCACGTATCGCAATCGGTCGTGCTGCAGACAAAACTCGTGGTGCAGTTGCCGCCAGCGATGCCTTCTTCCCGTTCGGCGATACCGTCGAAGAGTTGGCCGCTGCGGGCATTACTGCCATTATCCAACCCGGTGGCAGTGTGCGCGATGAAGAATCAATCGCAGCGGCCAACACTCATGGGATTGCCATGGTGTTCACCGGTACTCGCCACTTCCGCCACTAGCAAGGTCATAGACTGACCGAATGGCGCGTATCGGAGACCTCTTGGCTGCAGGCCGGACTTTCTCGTTCGAGTTCTCGCCCCCCAAGTCGGCCGCTGGTTCCATGTCGCTGGGTCGCACCATTGCTGAGTTGGAACCCCTCGGTCCATCATTTGTTTCGGTGACCTACGGTGCTGGTGGTTCCACTCGCGAGTTCACACGCGACACCGTGTTGTGGGTGCGCAAAGAAACGAACATCCCACCCATGGCCCATCTCACCTGTGTTGGCCATACCCGTGCCGAGATCAACGACATCATCGACACGTATTCGTCGGCCGGAATTGAGAATGTGTTGGCACTCGCAGGTGACCCGCCAAAGAGCAATGACGAAGTACGCCCCAGCGATTACGCCTACGCCACCGATCTCATTGACCATTTGCGCGAGATCGCCAATCTTTCCATTGGTGTTGCGGCACATCCCGAGGGCCATCCGCGGTCTCCCGATCTTGCCACCGACCGCAAGTTCCTTGCTGCAAAATTGCAGAAGGCCGATTTCGCCGTCACACAGTTCTTCTTTGATCTGGATCACTACTTGTCCATGGTCAACGACCTCGCAGATCTTGGTGTCACCAAGCCCGTTATTCCTGGCATCATGCCTGTCACCAACATTGCGCAGGTAGAGCGCATGGCTGAACTTTCTGGTGCTGCATTCCCGCAGTGGCTGCGCGAGAGGTTGGAGTCTGGTCGAGACGCAGAAGATGTGCGTCGTATCGGAGTGGAAGCAGCCACAGAATTGTGTGCACAGTTGCTGGAGGCTGGTGCGCCTGGTTTGCACTTCTACACAATGAACAAGTCAACAGCGACTCGGGAGATCTACGCCCAACTGGGCTTGCCCGTCGCCTGACACATCACTTTCGTATGAGCAATCAGGAATCCACACGCACGATGGCGGGCACACCCGCGTGGGGTACGCGACGTGGCCCCGTGGTGCCGTACGTTCCTGGTCTTGATGGCCTGCGTGCACTCGCTGTGATTGCCGTCATCGTGTATCACGCAAATCGTTCATGGTTGGGCGGTGGGTTCCTGGGCGTTGAAGTGTTCTTCGTGATCTCGGGCTATCTCATCACGTTGTTGTTGATTGCAGAACGTGAACGACAGGGCAATGTTTCGTTGGGTAATTTCTGGTTGCGTCGCGCCCGTCGTTTGCTTCCAGCGCTCTTCACATTGCTCATTTCCACTGCGGTGTATTGCGCACTGTTTGACCGCGATCGCCTGGGCATGTTGCGTGGAGATGTCGTTGCCGGAGTTTCATACGTGTCGAACTGGTTCCAGGTATGGAGTGGTTCCTCCTACACAACAGAGTTTGCGTTCGCGCCGTTGCGACATTTGTGGTCGTTGGCCGTGGAAGAGCAGTTCTACATTGTCTGGCCATTAGTGATGTTCCTGTTGTTGCGCCGTTTACGTGCGAAAACATTGCCGATTTTGGGTGTCATCTTTACTGGTGGCGCGGTTGCCATTGCGATATACACAGCCGTCATATATCGCACGGGCGTCATTGACACCATCGACAAGACCCCTGAGCAATTCATGTCGTTGTTCGGCCGTCAGGTTTTGCGCACAGACTTCTTGTATTTGGGAACCATCACGCGTGCCAGTGGTTTGTTGTTGGGTGCTGCTCTTGCAGCGGTATGGCGACCCTGGGCCATCCGTCGAGGCCGAGCTGGTGCAAATGCCAATGGACTCGATCTGCTTGGGCTTGCGGGCCTGAGCGCACTTGCTTTCATGTGCTGGAAGTTCCGTGAAGTTGTGTCGGTGACGGATGAAGGCACTCACGGATACGACTTGCTGTATCGAGGTGGTCTGTTCGCCGTGGGAATCGCCACGCTTCTCGCCATTGCCACGGTCACGCATCCACGTTCACGCTTGGGTAAGTACGTGATCGGCACACCATTGTTGGTGTGGGTGGGGAAGCGCTCGTACGGTCTGTACCTGTATCACTGGACCATCTTCCAGGCGTATCGCAAGAGTGCCGGCACCGCTCTGAACGCGAAAGAGTTCGTGGCGCTCATGTTGATCACGGTGGTGGTGACGGAAGCGTCATATCGATTCATTGAAACGCCGATTCGTACTGGTAGCGCATTGCGGCGCTATCGCGAATGGCGAGCATTGGGTGGACGATTTCGTCCGGAAGTTTCGGTGGGTGTCGCAACGCTCATGTTGTTGCCGTTGTTTGCAGTGGGCAGTTTGGCTACTGCCAAGGTGATGCCCGATGACATCACTGCAAACCTCAATGCAAACGAAGACTCCATCACCACCATCGCTCCCACCACTCTTCCGTCAATGGGAACCCTCCCCGTTGCCACCACAACGACTGCGCCACCCAAGGGAAGAATTGATGTGCTCGCTGTCGGCGATTCGGTGATGCTGGGCTCGGCCAAGAAACTTGCGGCACATGGCATCACCGTTGATGCAGCAAAGAATCGCCAAGTGATTTACGCGCTGCAAATCTTCAACTTCTACAAAGCAACGGGTGAACTGGGTGACAATGTGGTCATTCATCTTGGTACCAATGGCATCACCAAGAAGGCAACGTTCGAACGAATACTTGAGCCGCTGAAAAATGTGCCGCGTGTGATCTTTCTCACCACTCGCGTACCTCGACATGCGTCTGAAGCTTTGAACAACGCCATCATCAACGAGTTGCCACTCACGTTCCCCAACGTCACGATCCTTGACTGGTACTCATTGTCGAAGCCACACCCCGAGTGGTTCTCGTCCGATGGAATCCACCCCAACAAGGTGGGCCAAGATAACTACGTGGCCGCCATCCTCTCTGCACTCGGACGCTGATTTCCCCGTCTTTTCGGGCTCTTTGCATTGGGTGCGGCATGCCCAATCTGCGTACGCTTGAGGCATGACAACTCCCGTTCGTATTGCCGTCACCGGTGCAGCCGGCCAGATTGGTTACAGCCTCCTTTTCCGTATCGCTTCTGGTGCAGTGTTTGGACCAAACACTCCCGTCAGTTTGCAACTTCTTGAAATCACGCCAGCACTCGGTGCGCTTGAAGGCGTGAAAATGGAATTGGAAGACTGCGCATTTCCGCTTCTTTCCAGCGTGGTGTGCACCGACAATGCAGAAACAGCATTCGGTGATGCAGACGCAGCATTCCTTGTTGGTGCAATGCCTCGTAAGGACGGCATGGAGCGAGGCGACTTGCTCAGCGCCAATGGGGGCATCTTCAAGCCACAGGGTCAGGCACTTGCTGCAGCCGCAAAGAAAGATGTGAAGGTACTTGTTGTTGGTAACCCAGCAAACACCAACGCGCTCATCGCAATGAACAACGCGAAGGGCCTTGACCCCAGCCGTTTCACCGCAATGACTCGTTTGGATCACAACCGCGCACTCACACAGTTGGCCAACAAAGTGGGCAAGCCTGTGACTTCCATTAAGAAGATGACCATTTGGGGCAACCACTCCAGCACGCAGTACCCCGATCTTTTCCATTGCGAAATCGACGGTAAGAATGCAGCGGCCACAGTGAATGATCAGGCTTGGTTGGAAAACGATTTCATCCCCACCGTTGCAAAGCGTGGCGCCGCCATCATCAAGGCTCGTGGACTTTCTTCTGCAGCATCTGCAGCAAATGCAGCCATCGATCACATGCACTCATGGGCACTTGGTACTGCTGAAGGCGACTGGGTTTCCATGGCAATCCCATCCGATGGCAGCTACGGCGTGCCAGAAGGCATCATCTCGTCGTTCCCATGCGTGTGCAAAGACGGAAAGTACAGCATCGTGCAGGGTCTCGACATCGACGACTTCAGCCGCGCACGTATCGACGCTTCTGTTGCAGAGCTCATTGAAGAGCGCGACGAAGTGAAGAAGCTGGGTCTCATCTAAGACCTCACTGCGCACATCGCGCATCGAAAAACTTGGGCCCGGTCACCGTGTGGTGGTCGGGCCCAAAGTTTTTTGTGTCCCAAGTTGTCAGGTCAGATTTCGTGTGGTTTAATTCTTGACTAATCCAGTCGGAATTATCAGGAATTAAACCAACCGCCATGACTTCCATCAATCTCACCACCGCAAACACCACTCAGAAGGGCTGGAATCGCTCTTTTAGTCCTCGTGTCGCCCGTACAGGGATTGCCGTGATTCTGGCCGTTGTGGGCGTTCTGGGGCTTCTCTCAGCGTCTTTTGGCTCCAACAGCGACTCCTCACGCCCCGCCCCGACCTCAGCGGTCACCCGCTAGTAGATCAACCCAGGGGAGCGTCATGTCTGCCACCGATGGTCGCACCGTTTCCTGGGTGGCTCGCCGTCATGAAGGCACCTCCGTGGTGCGCAACAAGTGGCTGTTCAGCGTGGTGTCTCTGGCGGCCGTGTTCGCATTGTGGTGGGGCGT
>JALQYL010000096.1 GCA_023254135.1 Ilumatobacteraceae bacterium
GTAAGCGCGTTGATTACTCTGGCCGTTCCGTAATTGTTGCGGGTCCTCAGTTGAAGTTACATCAGTGCGGTCTGCCAAAGCAGATGGCGCTTGAACTTTTCAAGCCATTCGTAATGAAGCGTCTGGTTGATTTAAATCATGCACAGAACATCAAGAGCGCAAAGCGCATGGTCGAACGTGCACGTCCAGTTGTTTGGGATGTTCTTGAAGAAGTTATTGCAGAACACCCAGTGTTACTAAACCGTGCACCAACCCTGCACCGTTTAGGTATCCAGGCGTTCGAGCCCCTGTTGATCGAGGGCAAGGCCATCCAGCTGCACCCCCTCGTTTGCGCGGCCTTCAACGCCGACTTCGACGGTGACCAGATGGCTATTCACTTGCCATTGTCCACCGAAGCTCAGGCAGAAGCACGCGTGCTCATGTTGTCGGCAAACAACATTTTGTCGCCAGCATCGGGTCGCCCCATCGTTACTCCTTCACAGGACCTCATCATCGGTGCGTTCTACCTCACCGAATCAGAAGAGGGTCTGCCCGGTCATGGCCGTGCATTCGGCAAGCGTTGGGAAGTGTTCCGTGCACTCGATGAAGGTGCAATCAAGTTGCACACACTCATCCAAATGTACGACCGCGACGAAAACGGAAAGCGTGTTGCTTTCACCACAACACCTGGTCGTTTGTTGTTCGAAGAGACATTGCCCGCTGAATATCCAGCCAAGTTCGGTCACATCACCGAGCCAGTGAAGAAGGGTGAGATGGGCGTCATTGTTGAGCGCTTGTCCGACCACTTCGACAAGGCAGTCATTGCCAACACACTCGACGATCTCAAGGCCGTTTGCTACCGCTACGCATCACAGTCGGGTCTCACCGTTTCCATCGACGACGTGAAGACACCCGTCAAGAAGCGTGAAATCCTCGACGAGTTCGAGAAGCAGGCAGACAAGGTGGAGACACAGTTCCGCCGCGGCATCATTACCGACGGTGAGCGTCGTCAGCAAGAAGTAACCATCTGGACAGAAGCAACCGCTCGCGTTCAGGAAGAAATGGTGCGTGAATTCAAGGCCGATCGCTTCAACCCCATCGAAATGATGGTGGGCTCTGGTGCTCGAGGCAACATGACCCAGATGCGTCAGATTGCAGCTATGCGCGGTCTCGTGTCGAACCCTCGTGGTGACATGATTCCTCGTCCTATCAAGAGCAACTTCCGCGAAGGTCTTGAAACACTCGAGTACTTCATTGCTACTCCTGGTGCTCGTAAGGGTCTGGTTGACACCGCACTTCGTACCGCTGACTCTGGTTACCTCACGCGTCGTCTCGTCGACGTTGCACAGGAACTCATTGTTCGCGAAGAAGACTGTGGCACACGTCTTGGCCTTTGGGTCGAGAATGTCGCTCGCGACTCTGGCAGCGTGCGTGGACACTTGGAAACCAAGTTGTTCGGTCGTGCATTGCTCAACGACGTCACACTTTCCAACGGCACCGTTCTGACAAAGAACACCATCATTGGTGATGCAGAAATGGAAGCACTCCGTGACGACGAAGGCGTGAATCGCGTTCAAGTTCGTTCGGTTGTTTCTTGTGACGCAGTCCTTGGTGTGTGTGCACTGTGCTACGGCCGTTCACTTGCAACCGGTAAGTCCATTGAATTGGGCGAAGCAGTGGGTGTTATTGCCGCGCAGTCAATTGGTGAACCTGGTACTCAGCTCACCATGCGTACCTTCCACACCGGTGGTGTTGCAGGTAAGGACATCGCCGGCGGTTTGCCACGCGTTGTTGAATTGTTCGAAGCTCGTACGCCAAAGGGTTCAGCTCGTCTTGCTAAGGCAAGCGGTGTTGTGCGCATCGGCGAAGATGAGGGCAAGGGCATTCCCATCAACGTCATCGACGACAAGGGCGAGGAGCACCTCATCTTGTTGCCAACAGGTAGCCGCCCCATCGTGAAAGATGGCGACGAAATTGAAGCTGGCAAGCCCGTTACCAACGGCCCATGGGATCCAAAGGAAATCATGGAGATCCTTGGTATCCGCGCAACACAGCAGTACCTCGTTGAAGAAGTACAGAAGGTGTATCGCGACCAGGGTGTGGCCATCCACGACAAGCACATCGAACTCATCATTCGTCAAATGACACGCCGCGTCGGTGTACAAGAGCCTGGTGACACCAAGTTCTTGCCAGGTGAGCGTGTTGACGCAAAGCGTTTCCGCGACACCAACCGCGCAATGGTGGAAGAGGGCAAGCGCCCCGCCGAAGGTCGCCCAGAAATCATGGGTATCACCAAGGCTTCGCTTGCCGCACAGTCGTGGCTATCGGCAGCTTCGTTCCAGGAGACCACTCGTGTGCTCACCGAAGCCGCCATCGAATCCCGTTCGGATTCGTTGCTCGGCCTCAAGGAAAACATCATCATCGGCAAGCTCATCCCCGCCGGCACCGGCATGGAGAAGTACCGCGATTTCGACATCAACGCTCCAGATTTCGTCCCTATGGACTACTTCTCCAGCGACGAAGCCGATCCAGCGGCCTACCTTGCTGGTCTCCAAGGCACTTTTGTGGCCGACGAGACCATCTTCGAGGACCTTGCAGCCGAGGACGAAGTCCTGCAAACACTTGCCACAACACCTGAGGAAGAGCCAGAAGCGACCCCTCAGATTGAGGCAGAACTTGAAGTTGACAACGCAGCACCTGCTGACGAGGTCACCTCCGAGGAAGAGCCCCCCGAATCATCCGCAGTGTGAACCGGTGGCAGGTTGCCACCGGGGAACACTCACCCTTAGCCTTACAAGGTCTTGATGGCCTTGTCGGCGGGTCGGATTCGTCCGACCTCGCTAGTCATCTAATTCGATTTTCTTAACAAGAGGTAGCAGAGTGCCCACAATTCAGCAGCTGATCCGTCAGGGTCGTAGCTCGAAGACAACAAAGACCAAGACACCCGCGCTCAAGGGTTCCCCTCAGCGTCGCGGTGTGTGCACACGTGTCTTCACCACAACACCAAAGAAGCCAAACTCAGCATTGCGCAAGGTTGCACGTGTGCGCCTCACCAGTGGTGTTGAAGTCACCGCATACATTCCCGGTGAAGGACACAACCTGCAGGAACACAGCATCGTGCTCGTGCGCGGTGGTCGTGTTCGCGACCTTCCAGGTGTTCGTTACAAGATCATTCGCGGCGCACTCGACGCAGCCGGCGTTAAGAATCGTAAGCAGTCACGCAGCCGTTACGGCGCAAAGCGCGAAAAGTAAAAAGGAACAGCCATGCCACGTAAGGGCCCCGCACAACGTCGCGAACTCGTCGCCGACCCCATCTACCGTTCACTTGTCGTCACACAGCTCACCAACAAGGTCATGCTGCACGGCAAGAAGAGCACAGCAGAAAAGATCGTCTACGACGCGATGGCACTCATCGAAGCAAAGACAGGCACCGAGCCACTCTCCACTGTGAAGCGCGCACTTGAAAACGTGAAGCCACCATTGGAAGTACGTAGCCGCCGTGTTGGTGGTGCCACCTACCAGGTTCCCGTTGAAGTGAAGCCACGTCGTGCATCGACACTCGCAATTCGTTGGATCGTTGACTACTCGCGCGCACGTCGTGAGAAGACAATGGCCGAGTGTCTCGCCAATGAACTCATGGATGCAGCCAATGGTCTTGGCGCAGCAATGAAGAAGCGCGACGACATGCAGAAGATGGCCGAGTCCAACAAGGCATTCGCGCACTACCGCTGGTAGTGCTTCCTGCATCAGCAAAAACTTTTCGAGAGCGCACCGCAGAAATTCTGAGGTGCGTTCTCGTGTGTCAGAACCCCGTCTCTTAAGAACCCCGCAACAACAAGGTGAATCCCAATGGCAAAGCGTGAATATCCACTCGCTCGTACTCGCAACATCGGCATCATGGCGCACATCGACGCCGGCAAGACAACAACCACCGAGCGCATCCTCTACTACACAGGCAAGAGCTACAAGATTGGTGAAGTGCACGAAGGTGCAGCAACCATGGACCACATGGCGCAGGAACAAGAGCGCGGTATCACCATTACCTCTGCTGCTACCACCTGTATTTGGGACAACCACCGAATCAACATCATCGACACCCCGGGCCACGTGGACTTCACCGTGGAAGTGGAGCGTTCATTGCGCGTTCTCGACGGCGCAGTCACCGTGTTCGACTCGGTTGCCGGAGTAGAGCCACAAACCGAAACAGTGTGGCGTCAGGCCAACAAGTACAAGGTTCCTCGCATGTGCTTCATCAACAAGATGGACCGCATCGGCGCAAACTTCTACCGCACCGTCGACATGGTGAAAGAGCGTTTGCAAGCAGTTCCTGCAGTCATTCAGATTCCTGTTGGTGCAGGTGGCCCGGAGAGCAACAAGCCTTTCATCGGCCTCATCGACATCGTGAAAATGAAGGCGCTCATCTGGCGCGACGAAGAACTCGGCGCAAAGTGGGACGAGATCGACATTCCTGCCGATCAAATCGACGAAGCAAACCAGTACCGCGCAGAACTCCTTGAGACCATCGCAACATCCGACGATGAGTTCATGGAGAAGTACCTCGGTGGAGAAGAAGTCACCGAAGCAGAAATCAAGCGTGCCATCCGTAAGGGAACACTTGCATTCGACTTCGTGCCCATCCTGTGCGGTTCTGCTTTCAAGAACAAGGGTGTTCAGCCAATGCTTGACGCAGTGGTCGACTTCCTTCCAAGCCCCATCGACATTGCTCCTGCAACAGGCACCAATGCAAAGGGTGACCAGGAAATCGTTTGCAAGCCAGACGAAAACGGTCCGTTTGCAGCTCTTGCTTTCAAGATTGTTGCTGACCCATTCGGCAAGCTCACCTACTTCCGCGTGTACTCCGGTTTGGTGA
The DNA here is from genome assembly GCA_023254135.1 of Ilumatobacteraceae bacterium. GTDB lineage: Bacteria > Actinomycetota > Acidimicrobiia > Acidimicrobiales > Ilumatobacteraceae > UBA2093. The sequence continues at coordinate 4,850 of JALQYL010000096.1, forward strand.
ACAAGGGCGACGAAATCTACAACTCCACCAAAGAGCGCAAAGAGCGTCTTGGTCGAATCCTTCTCATGCACGCGAACCAGCGTGAAGACCTCGACGTAGCAATGGCCGGTGACATCGTTGCTGGTCTTGGTTTCAAGGAAACCACCACAGGTGACACCTTGTGCGACCGCAGCAACATCGTGATTCTCGAGCGCATGGAATTCCCAGAGCCAGTTATCCACGTTGCCATCGAGCCAAAGACCAAGGACGACCAGGACAAGTTGGGCAAGGCCCTCAAGTCATTGTCAGACGAAGACCCAACCTTCCGTATTCGTACCGACGAAGAAACAGCTCAGACTGTTATCTCCGGAATGGGCGAGCTTCACCTTGAAATTCTCGTTGACCGTATGCAGCGTGAATTCAACGTGGACGCCACCATCGGTAAGCCTCAGGTTGCATACCGCGAAACCATCACCAAGACCGTTGAGTCGGTGGAATACCGCCACATCAAGCAGTCCGGTGGTTCGGGTCAGTTCGCAGTTGTCAAGATCACTGTTGAGCCAACAGGTCCTGGCGGCGGCTACGTGTTCGAAGACAAGATCACCGGTGGACGTGTTCCTCGTGAATACATTCAGCCCACCAACCAGGGCATCCAGGCCGCTCTCGACAACGGTGTTCTCG
>JALQYL010000097.1 GCA_023254135.1 Ilumatobacteraceae bacterium
TAATGCCGTCTCCATGCGAGAGGCGTGTAGTGGCATAGGTAGTGTTCCCTACTAACAGTCGACCAATTGACTAGGGGAAATCTCATGGGTGGAAGCATTCTTGGAACACGTGTCCTTCGTAAGGAAGACCCGAAGTTCCTCACCACGGGTGGCGTGTACGTGGACGACATGCGCAATGAGCCGTTGTTGAAGGGCGCTGTCCATGTCACGTACGTGCGCAGCACCGTTGCGCACGGTCGCATCAATTCCATCGATGGCAGCGATGCCGCACAAATGCCCGGCGTGCTCGCATTCTTCACGGGCGCAGATCTCGGACTTGAAGCAAAGCCTTCTCCCTACAACCCAGCAGCAACGCGTTCACTTCTCGCCATGGACAAGGTGCGCTACGTGGGCGAACCAGTGGCCATCATCGTGAGCGAAACACGCGAGCAGGGTGAAGACGCCGCCGAAATGGTCATCGTTGACTACGACGTGCTGCCCGCACTCATCGATCTTGAAGAAGCAATGGCAAGTTCCACCCTCTTGTACGAAGCATGCGGCAGCAACGTGGTGTTCGACACCACTGCACTCGGCATGCCCGACAACACCGGAGACGCTTACTTCGCCGATTGCGAAGTGGTGGTGAAGGGTCGTTACCTCAACCAGCGCGTGGCACCTTGTCCGCTGGAAGTACGCGGTGCCGCTGCGGCATGGGCACCCGATGGTCGCCTCGTTGAATGGATCTCTACTCAGCACGCACAAGGTGCCGTTGCACCTATTGCCGCTGCCAACGGAGTCGATCCATCACAGGTGCACGTGAAGACCGTTGATGTAGGCGGCGGTTTCGGCGCAAAGATCGGCACGTACCAAGAAGAGCAGTTGTTGGGTGTGGTTGCAAAGCGCATGGGCAAGCCCGTGGTGTGGCGCGAAACTCGCAGTGAATCAATGGTGGCCCTTGGTCACGGTCGCGCACAGTTGCAGTACATCACCATTGGTGGCACCAAGCAGGGCAAGGTCACGCATTACCAATTGCACGCCATTCAAGACTCAGGTGCATGGGTAGATATGGGCACCATCCTTGCTCCATTCATGACCCGACCCATGTCCAGTGGCGTGTACAACATTCCGAACATTGAATGTCGCACCACCTCCGTGGTCACCAACGCAACACCCACTGTGGCATATCGCGGTGCAGGTCGTCCGGAAGCAACTGCGGCCATCGAGCGCGCCATGGATATGTTCGCGGCAGAAATTGGCATGGACCCCGCAGAGGTTCGTCGCATCAACCTCATTCCCAAGTTCATGGAGCCACACACCACGGTGATTGGACAAACATATGACGTGGGTGATTACGAAACGGCACTTGACAAGACTCTTGCGGCAGCTGATTACGCCGGATGGCGCAAGAAGCAAGCCGAGCGCCGTGCAAGTGGTGACACCAAGCAAATCGGTATCGGTGTCAGCGTGTACGTGGAAATCACCGGCGGAGTGGGCAATGGCGAAGCAGCCAAAGTGGAAATCACAGAAGATGGTCGCGCCATTGTGTACACGGGCACTTCTCCACACGGTCAAGGTCACGACACCTCCTGGTCAATGTTGGTGAACGCAAAAACTGGTATCCCCATCGACAAAGTGGAATTGGTGTGGGGCGACTCCGATCTTGTTCCCGTTGGTAGTGGCACCATGGGTTCACGCTCATTGCAGCAAGGCGGAAACGCCGTGTACAAGGTGGCCGGCGATCTCGCAGAGAAGGCAAAGTCTGTTGCGGCACGTTTGTTGGAAGCCAATGAAGCCGACATCGTTCTCGATACCGACAAGGGCGTGTTCCACGTTGCTGGCACCCCCGCAGTCACCAAGTCGTGGGCGGACCTTGCAGTTGCCGAAAAGAGCAACGGCGGATTGTCGCACGATGAATTCGTTGGCGTTCCCAGCGCAACGTTCCCGTTCGGTGCGCACGTTGCCATCGTGGAAGTGGACACTGAAACCGGCAAGGTGAAGCATCTTGAGCACACCGCATGTGACGATGCCGGCGTGGTGCTCAACCCCATGCTTCTTGAAGGACAAATTCACGGTGGCGTTGCACAAGGCGCTGCGCAGGCATTGTTGGAAGAGGTGCGTTACGACGCGGATGGCAACCCCATCACATCGAACCTGGCCGACTATGCATTCATCTCTGCAGCCGAGTTGCCTAGCGTGAAGGTGGTGCACATGGAAACACCCACACACGTCAACTTGTTGGGTGCCAAGGGCATTGGAGAATCAGGAACCATCGGATCCACTCCTGCGCTGCAGTCAGCCGTTGTCGATGCAGTAGCTCACCTCGGAGTACGTCACATCGAAATGCCTTGCACCGCCGAACGTGTGTGGAACGCAATTCAGAACGCCAAGTAATCGCAAGAACTAAAGAACGAAAAACAAAGGAATCCAACATGAAGGTCACCATCACCGTTAATGGAACCAAGCACGAGAGCGATGTAGAGCCTCGTCAGCTTCTCGTGCAGTACGTGCGCGAAACACTCGGACTCACCGGCACCAACATTGGATGCGACACCTCAAGCTGTGGTGCCTGCTCACTGCACGTCAATGGTGAGTCAGTCAAGAGTTGCACCATGCTTGCCGTACAAGCAGACGGCTGCGACATCACCACCATCGAGGGTCTCGCCAACGGCGATCAACTGCACCCCATGCAGCAGGCCTTCATGGAGAACCATGGCTTGCAGTGCGGTTACTGCACACCCGGCATGGTGATGGCTTCCATCAGTTTGCTGAAGGAAAACCCCAACCCCACAGAGGAAGAGGTTCGAGTCGGCCTGGAAGGCAACCTGTGCCGTTGCACCGGCTACCACAACATCGTCAAGTCGGTTCTCGCGGCCGCCAACGGAAACAAGTAAGGACCACTCGCAATGATTCCTGCACCATTTGATTACAAGCGCGCATCGTCTGCCGCTGAAGCAATCGCTCTCGTGGGTGAATACGGCGAAGACGCCAAGTTCCTCGCTGGTGGTCACAGTTTGTTGCCACTCATGAAGTTGCGTCTTGCTCAACCCGCAATGCTCATCGACATTGCTCGCATCACCGACCTCTCGTACGTTCGCGATGCCGGCGACCACATTGCCATCGGTGCACTTACCCGTCACCACGACGTTGAGCATTCGCCCATAGTGAAAGAACACTTGCCACTTCTCGCCTACGCAGCAACCCACGTGGGCGACCCGCAGGTACGTCACCGTGGCACCATCGGTGGTTCCATTGCGCACTCCGACTCGGCGTCCGACTTGCCAGCCACAACCCTCGCACTCGGTGCCACCTATGTTGCACAGGGTCCCAACGGAACACGAGAGATTGCTGCCAGCGATTTCTATGTCGGATTCCTTGAATCCGCACTCGCTCCCGATGAAATGCTCACCGAGATCCGTGTTCCCAAGATGAACGGGGCAACGTGGGGCTTCCAGAAGTTCAACCGACGCGCACAGGACTGGGCAATCGTTGGTGTGGCCGCATGGAAGCGTGGCAATGAATCGGGCGTTGGCCTGGTGAACATGGGATCCGTTCCCATCCTGGCCACCAGTGTTTCGCAAGCAATCGCCAATGGCGCAAGCATCGCCGATGCCGCACAATTGGCAGCAGCAGAAGCCGAGCCACAATCAGACCTGAATGCAAGTGCCGAATATCGCACACACCTTGCCAAGGTGTTGGTACGTCGCGCACTCGATTCATCCAGCAACTAACAATTCATGCCCGCCACTTCGGGTTCACGCACTGATCTGCGTCGTGCCCTGCTTGGCGTCTATGCCGCGGTCTTCTTCTGGAGCCTGATCACATACGGCATACCGGTTGACCGCATTGCGGTGTTGTTGTGGATGTTTGCTGCATTCGCCATTTCCAGCGTTGGTCGGTCGCGAGATGAGGTGAGACTCATGATGCGTGACTGGGCCGTCTTGGTGATCATCTACATGATCTACGACTACAGCCGAGGCACTGCCGACCAATTCGGCATTGGCGTGAATTACACCATTCCACGCAATATCGACCGCTTTGTCTTTTTTGGCAGGGATCCCAATGTCTGGTTGCAGTCATGGCTCTTGCACAATGACGTTCGCTGGTACGACGTTGCTGGCTCCATCATTTACATGATGCACTTCGTGTTGCCCGTGGTGCCCTTGGCAATGTTGCGCATGCGAAACCGCAGCGAATGGCTGCGATACGTTCGTCGATTTTCGCTCACGCTCTATATCGCAGTCGCCAGTTTCATTGTGTTCCCCACCGCACCACCATGGATGGCCGCTGAAAAGGGATACACGAAACCTGTGTACCGCATTACCGGCAGAGGTTGGTGGGAACTCCATCTGAAAACCGTGTCAAAGACTCTCGACCGCGGAGCTGCGGTGTTGAACTCCGTGGCCGCCATGCCGTCGCTGCACGCGGGAATGGCGCTGCTGGTCACTCTGTGGTTCACGCGTCGCGCACCGAAGTGGGTGCGCGTGGTGAGCATGGCGTACCCACTCGCCATGGCGTTCACGCTCATCTACTTCGGCGAGCATTGGGCCATTGACACGATGATGGGTTGGGTCACCGTGTTGGTGGCATGGCGCATCGCCGATGTGTGGGAAAAGCGACGCGGTATCACCGCATCATCCGATCAGCTTTCGAACTGAATCACTTTTCGCTCGGCCACGTACGGACCAAAAATTTCACGACGGATGCGGTTGTGCTCGTCGGCGGTGTCGTATGCATGCCATGCAGAAACATCTTCAAACACAGCGGATACTGCGAAGTCGGCAGCACCTTCGGTGTGGCCCGCATTGTGACCGCAGGAATATGACACCACACCGTCCAACGTTGCGGCATATTTGCGCAACTCGTTCTGAGCCACTGCGGGATGTCCTGCAGGTACTTTGTCGTTCCAAGTGAAGAGCACAATGTGATGAAGCATGATGCGAATGTAGTTCCTGCTACAGAAGACCGGCGTATGCGCCACCGTCCACATGCAGATTCACGCCTGTCATGAACTTTGCAGAGTCACTGCACATGAACGCAGCAATTCGACCGAAATCGTCTGCATTGCCCACTATGCCAGCGGGAATTCCCATTGCCTTCGCATCGGGGTTTGCGCCGTACAACTGCGTGATGCGATCGGTGGCGTGTGTTCCCGGCTGAATGGTGTTCACCGTGATGCCATCACCTGCCACTTCGCGAGACAGTGTCTTCAAGAACGCAGTCACACCCGCGCGCGCCGTGTTCGACAGAATGATGTTGCTCACCGGTTGACGAACGGACACCGATGTGATGGCCAGCACCCGACCCCAGCCTCGTTCACGCATGCCAGGTATTGCGCCATGGCACATGGCAACAATGGACAGCAGGTTGTTCTGCAATGCGGGCAGGTACTCACCTTCTGGTGTGCTGCCAAACGTGCCCGGAGGTGGCCCACCACCGTTGGCCACCAAAATGTCCAC
>JALQYL010000098.1:0-2103 GCA_023254135.1 Ilumatobacteraceae bacterium
GATGGCATTTGTGCCGGGCATCGTTCTGGATAGTCCTGAAAAAGGTGAGTTACTTCCGGAACATCTGCGCACGAAGGCCTCCGAGGACCTCATTGACGTACTTGCAGATTTGCATGCAGTCGACATTGACGAAGTGGGTCTTGGAGACTTGGCGAAGCGCGAAGGATACGTGGAACGACAAGTGAAGCGATGGTCCACACAGTGGGCAAATTCAAAAACGCGCGAACTTCCTGCAGTGGAAGAAGTAGCGGCGTTGCTTGCGGCCAACATTCCTGCACAACAAGGCGTGTCCATTGCACACGGTGACTATCGATTCGGGAACGTGTTGACCAACGTGGACAACGGCACCATTGCTGCGGTGCTCGACTGGGAACTGTGCACATTGGGTGACCCACTTGCCGATCTTGGATACGTGGGTATCTATTGGACCGACCCAGGAACTCCAACGTTGCGCTTCAACGATCCGTCCGGTTTGCCCGGTAACTGTTCATACAGCCACCTTGTCGAGCGCTATGCACAACGAACGGGTCGCGACGTCAGCAACATTGGGTATTACAAAGCGTTTGCAAGTTTTCGTCTGGCTGTCATTTCAGAGGGCGTGTATGCGCGCTACCTGCACGGAGCAATGGGTGAGCAAAACGTTGACCTTGAACCTCTGAAGGTGGGCACGGAAACGCTCGCTGAGTCCGCGCTACGGGCGATGAAAGGGAACTTCTGATGGCACTTGATGGTTGGATAAAAGGCTCATTTACCTCGGCAACACTGACGCGTGACACCTATCGAAAGGGCAATGGCCCGGTGGTGGTGGTTGTTCATGAAATTCCTGGCATTACTCCTGCAGTGGAACGCTTTGCCAATGAAGTGGTGGATCGTGGGTTCACCGTTGTGATGCCCGACTTGGTGGGAACACCCGGTCGTGAAGTGAGCGGCAAATATTTGGCCTCGTCCATGTTGAAGGTGTGCATCTCCAAGGAGTTCACCAACATGGCACTCAACAAGACGTCACCGATCATTGCGTGGTTGCGTGCCCTTGCACGTTCATTGCACAACGAAGTGGGTGGCAAGGGAGTTGGTGCGGTGGGCATGTGCTTCTCGGGCGGATTCGCATTGGGCATGATGGTGGATGACATCATGATTGCACCGGTGCTGTCTCAACCTTCCATGCCGTTTGCATTCAACAAAGCGCGTGGAGCGGATCTCAATCTCTCACCCGACGATGCTGCCGTTATTGCGCAACGCGCATCAGACGGATGTCAAGTTCTCGGATTGAGATTCACCAAGGATCGCGCCGTGGGCGATCGTTTCACTTCACTGCGCGAGTTGTTGGGCGATTCGTTCATCGCCATTGAATTGCCCTCAAACAAACCCAGCGACCACAGCGTTCTCACAGAGCAACGTGACGAAGCAAGTGTGCAACGCGTGCTCGACTTCTTCGCAGAGAAGTTGCTGTAGTTAGCGTGGACCGCCGTCGATGTTGAGTAGTGCACCCGTGGTGTAACTGCTGGCATCGCTGGCGAAGTACAACGCTGCGCCCACCACTTCATCGGGATTTCCGCCGCGTTGCAATGAATACGCCACTTTGGCGCGCGCATTGAACTGTTCCATGTCCCAGGCCTTCGAGATGTCGGTGAGGAACGGTCCGGGCACAATGCAGTTCACGCGAACGTGCGGTGCGTAGGTGCGTGCCAGTCCCATGGTGAGGTTGTTGATTGCAGCCTTCGCTGCGCCGTACACCACTTCATTCGGGGATGGACGATGGCTGGCAATCGACGACACGTTGATGATGCTTCCGCCACGTACCGTTCCATCTGCCGACGGGGTGCACATGTGTTCACCCATCACGGCCGACAAACGAAATGGACCCTTCAAGTTCACGTCGAGAACTTTGTCGTACAACTCCTCAGTCACGTCGGTGAGGGACTTGTACAAGGGCGACATGCCGGCGTTGTTCACCAGAATGTCGATGCGGCCGAATTCAGCGATTGACTCTGCAGCCAGACGATCTGCATCAGCCCATGAACCGGCGTGATACGCAACGGCGAGGGAACGGCGTCCGAGTGCGCGAATTTCATTGGCCACCGATTCGCAGTTCTCCAGCTTGCG
>JALQYL010000098.1:2203-5368 GCA_023254135.1 Ilumatobacteraceae bacterium
CGGCTTCCGCCCGTGACGATGGCAGTGCGCCCGGCCAATGAGAACAAATCCTTCGATGTCATGTGGTCACTGTAAGTCATGGTCAATTGGGCAACGCAGGGGGGCCAGATCATCCCGGTAGGGAATTTTCTCTGGGTGGCTAGAAATTTTCACCCCAGGTGCTTAAGATGGTGTCAGGCAGTGGTGAAATAACTTCACCACTTGGGAGAGAAGGGAAATCCGCTCATGACTTCTGTCTACGGACCAGCCACCGACTGGGCAACTGATTTCGATCACACCGACCCGGAATACAACAAGAACATCCATTCCATATGGGAGAACCTGAAAGGTTCCGGTTGCCCGATGGCGCACACGGAGCGATTCGGTGGCGTGTGGTTGCCGCTCACCTACGACATGGTGCACGAGATTGCCTATGACGCTGAGCATTTCTCGAGCCAGGGCGTGGTGGTGGGTCAAATGAAGCCCAGCCAAACGGATGCACTTCCTGCACCGGTGGGTCCAGCGCCTCCGATCACTTCCGACCCTCCCTTTCATGCAGATGCACGACGCATTCTGTTGCCTGCTTTCGCGCCGAAGAAGATTGATCCTCTGCGCGATGTCGTTCGCGATTTTTGCAACGACCTCATCGACAAGATGGGTGACAAGGAATTCATCGATGCTGGAGTCGAATACGCGCAGAACATTCCCGTCATGGTGATTGCACACATGCTCGGCCTGCCGTTGAGTGATTCGGATCGCTTCTTCGATTGGGTGCACCTCATCCTTGAAGATGTTGCAACGCCGCAGGAGGAACGCGAAGTTCGTATGGCGGAGTTCGCCGATTATCTGAATGAACACATTGCGGAACGCAAGGAGAATCCCGGTGATGATCTCATCTCGTTCTTGCTCGATGTTGAATTCAATGGCAACAAATTGTCCGATGAGCATGTCTTCGGAACCGTGTTGCTTGCACTCATCGCTGGCATCGACACCACGTGGAGTGCGCTTGGTTCATCCATCTGGCATTTGGCGGCCAATTCGGTTGATCGTCGTCGTCTCGTGGAAAATCCGCAGATGGTGCCGCAAGCTGTCGAGGAGTTCCTTCGTGCGTACGCACCGGTCACCATGGCTCGAGTCGTCACGGAAGACATGGATTTCCATGGCTACCAGTTGAAGAAAGAAGACTGGATGTTGTTGCCATTTCCTGCAGCAAATCGTGACGAATCACAGTTCCCCCATGCAGACGTGGTGGACATCGACCGCGAAGTGAATCGTCACTCTGCCTTCGGTTTGGGTATTCACCGTTGCATCGGTTCGAACCTTGCACGTTTGGAACTGAACACTGCGGTGGAGGTGTTCCTCGAACGTTTCCCCGACTTCGAACTCGACCCCAACGAAGAAGTGGTGTGGAGCATTGGCCAGGTGCGCGGACCACGAAAGTTGCCCGTGCGCATCAAGGCTCGCGCCTAGCTACTTCGCAATCATCGCCACGTACTCGGGGTGATCGAACGACGCAACACTGCGCTCGATTGATTGCCCCGAGTTGAACAAGTGGCGTGCCAAGAGGCCTTTGGCTGCCTTGGCGTTGTGGCCACCCACCACCTTGCCCACCTTCGACACGAGGTCCACACGCATCACAGTGGGGAGTGCTTCAGTCGTCAGCGCAGCACGATGTTCCTGCGGCAACAAGTCGACCACGATTCGCTTCTTCAGGTGTTTCGCGAACGCGTCGGTGACATCGTCGCGCCACCATGTCGACATCAATCCGAATGGGCGAAGTCGTGCTCCCATCTTCAACCGATAGTCGGGTACCGGGTCATCGGCGCGAACGATGCCCATCAATCCTGATGGAATGAAAATGCGCTTGATGAGACTGTTGCGTTGCGCCGAAGTGAGTGATGCAAGATCGAGGTGGTCCCACACCACCCCGGTGTACCTCTGCCACCCCGGCAGCGTCGGCCCGCCCACCAATGTTCGGTTGGCGAGTTGTGCCCTCTCGAGGTGGGCACCCTTCACTCCGAGCAGGGTGGCATCGCCGCCCTTCACTGCCCCGAGGCGTGCTGCGACATCGGCGCGAAAGCTGCCGAGCTGGGGTCCGAAGGTGCCAGAAGCGGGGTTCCATTTCGTGCGCGCGGACCCACCTTCGGCCTTCCCCTCGGACGGGGGCAGCAAGATGAAAAAGTCCTGTGCGCTCATGGTGAAAAATCCTCTCCTTCCGTCTACGCTAGGCGCATGCGCGTACACGTAGATCCATCCAAGTGCCAGGGCCACAACCGTTGCTATGCACTCGCCCCCGAATTGTTCGATGTCGACGACCTCGGCAACGCCTTCGAGTTGAATGACGGCGTGGTGCCGGCAGCACTCGAAGACAAGGCACGTCTCGCAATTGCAAACTGCCCCGAATTCGCAATCACCATCGAGGATTGATCATGACTGACACCGTTTATGGTCCAGTGACCGATTGGGCAACCGACTTCGATCACGGCGCACCCGAATACAACAACAACATCCACCAGATCTGGGAAGACCTCAAGGCATCGGGTTGCCCCATCGCTCACACCGAGCGTTATGGCGGCGTGTGGTTGCCTCTCACTCACGACCTGGTGAAAGAGATTGCATACGATCCCGCGCGTTTCTCCAGCCTCACACCCGTTGTGCAGCAGTTGAAGCCCAGCCAGATCAAGGAACAAGACCCCGATGCATTGGGTGCTCCAATCGGCCCGGTTCCTCCCATCTCCTCCGACCCCCCATTCCACGCAGATGCACGTCGCATTTTGTTGCCGGCTTTCTCGCCAAAGATGATCGATCCATGGCGCAGCGAAGTCGAACAGATCTGCAACAAGCTCATCGATGACATGGGCGACGTCGATCGCATCGACGCAGCCGTGCAATACACGCAGCACATTCCCGTGCTCGTTGTTGCACAAATGGTCGGTCTGCCACTGTCCGATGCCGACCGTTTCCGCGGTTGGGTCGACATGGTGCTCGGCGGTATCGGTGCCGAGCGCAACGAAGAGCGCATGGCGCAGTTCATGGCAATGGACGAGTACCTCACCAAGCACATCGAGGATCACATCGAGAATCCTCGTGACGACCTCACGACCTACTTGTTGAATGCCGAGATCTTCGGCGAGAAGCTGTCGCCACGTCACGTGTTCGGCACCATCTTGTTGCTCATCATCGCCG
>JALQYL010000099.1 GCA_023254135.1 Ilumatobacteraceae bacterium
CAATGTGGGCATGTCAGCTCCTCAAGCGTTAGTGGGTAGAGATTACTTGCCGGCTACAAGAGCGGCGATTGCATTTCCGATTTCGGTGGTGGACCCGGTGGGCGCGGTGTCACATGCGGTACGGATACGCGTTGCGGCTTCGTTTTCTCCCAGGAATTCCAACATGAGCGCAGCCGACAAGATGGCAGCCGTGGGGTTTGCCTTGCCGGTGCCCACGATGTCGGGGGCCGAACCGTGTGATGGCTCGAACATGGATGGGCCGGTGCGCGATGGGTTGAGGTTGGCCGATGATGCCAAGCCGATGCCACCGCTCACTGCACCGCCAAGGTCGGTGAGAATGTCGCCGAACAGGTTATCGGTGACGATCACGTCGTAACGGTGTGGATCTTCCACGAAGTAGATGCAGGCAGCATCAACATGGTTGTACGCGGTACCCACTTGTGGGAACTCCGCAGCAACATGATTGAACGCGCGTTGCCACAAGTCGCCCGCAAAAGTGAGCACGTTTGTTTTGTGCACGAGGGTCACGTGCTTGCGTTCGCGCTGTGCGGCGAGTTCGAATGCATAACGAATACAACGCTCCACTCCGTGGCGGGTATTCACGCTGCCCTGGGTTGCGATTTCATGCGGTGTGCCACGACGAAGAACGCCACCTTCACCCACGTATGGACCTTCGGTGTTCTCACGAATCACCACGAAGTCATGTGGAGTGACATGACCAGGTGCGGTGCCAGCAAATGGGCGCTGGTTCACATAGAGATCGAGATCGAAACGCATCTTCAACAACAGGCCGCGCTCGATGATGCCGGGAGGCACATCGGGAGTACCCACGGCACCCAACAAAATGGCGTCGTAATTGCGCAGTTGGTTCAACACATCGTCGGACAAGATTTCGCCATCGCGCAGATAACGCATGCCGCCCAGGTCGAAATCGGTGGTCTCAATGGCCACACCTGTGGCACGCACCACCTTTACTGCTTCGGCCGTAACTTCAGGTCCGATTCCGTCTCCACCAATGAGTGCAATGCGATGAGCCATAGGGAGACCATCGTAGAAGGCGCAGGTAGCCTTCTCCGCATGGCGAAGCACTTGCTGTCAAAAGAGACATATAAGAGGCTGGAAGAAGAGGTGGCTCACCTCGAACACACGGTTCTCCCTGAAGTTGCCGACAAAATCGGCCGTGCCCGCGAAATGGGCGACCTCAAGGAAAATGGCGACTACCACGCCGCCAAAGACGAGTACGGCATGTTCAACGATCGTAAGAACTTTGTGATTGGCATCCTTGAGAATTCCGAAATCGCCGAACCTCCCGCTTCCGATGAAGTGGGCGTGCTTTCCACCGTCACCATCTTGTTTGAAGGAGACAGTGAAGACGATGCCGAGACGTATCTCATTGGCCACGTGGAAGAAAAGCGCACCGACGGAAATTCCGTTGAAGTCATGAGCCCTGTCTCCCCCATTGGTGGCGCACTGCTCGGCAAGAAGGCACAGGATCGTGTGGAGATCACACTGGAGAACGGCGCCAAAGTTGCAGTCATCGTTCTCAAGGTGGAGAACTGAGTACGTTCCCCTCACCCACATTGCCCCCGGGTCGAAAAATTCACCTGCCTGGTCGAGGCACCACGTTCTTCCGCGAAGTGGAAGGGCCACCCAATGCCCCCGTGCTCATGTTGTTGCATGGCTGGACCGCCACAGCAGATCTGAATTGGTTCATGTGTTTCGCCGCACTGGGAGAGCACTTCCGAGTCATTGCCATGGACAACCGCGGTCACGGCCACGGAATTCGCACCAACAAACCTTTCCGCTTGTCGGATTGTGCCGACGATGCCGCCGCTCTTGCCGACCAACTGGGCATCGAAACCTTCATTCCAGTGGGCTATTCCATGGGTGGCACGCTTGCGCAACTCATGTGGAAGCGTCATCAACATCGCGTGCGTGGCCTGGTGTTGTGCGCCACCGCAGCTCACTTCGTGACCACACGCAAAGAACGCACGGCCTTCACCGTGATGTCGGGCGTGGGAACTCTTTCTCGCTACACACCACCAATCGTGCGCAAGATTGTGAGCGACCGTTTGTACGTGTCACGCAAGACGCTCACATGGGAACCATGGGCCGCACAACAAGTGGCAAGTCATGACTGGCGCAACATTCTGGAAGCGGGCGCTGCCTTGGGTCTGTACGACTCTCGCCGTTGGTTGCCCGATGTCAACGTGCCCACTGCCATCATTCGTACCACCGAAGATCGCGTGGTGAATCCCGCACGTCAAGCAGTTCTGGCCGAACTCATTCCGGGTGCACGCGAATTCACTCTTGACGCAAATCATGACGCTGTGTTCGCTCGCGCCGACGAATTCGTACCTTTGCTCGTAAATGCATGCCTCACCGTGCACAACGAGGCACTTGCACGCACCAATGCCCAAGGCGACTTCGCATGACACCAGCAATTCGGCTGCGTTCACGTTGGCGCCGCAACAGCAGACTTGCCCGCATTGGCGCCAAGATTGGATTTGGCTATGCCGGCACCACCGCACGCAAGGTGTTCGCAGGTGCTGAGCGTCGCGAGCAACTCTCACGCGAACGCGAAATGAAGACGGCGCAACAAGTGGCCAATGAATTGGGCAACATGAAGGGCGCCCTCATGAAGTTGGGTCAAATGGCCAGTTACTTGGATGATGGTTTGCCAGAGCCCATGCGTCTTGCTCTTGCGCAATTGCAGTCGAATGCCCCACCAATGGCCGTGGAGCTGGTGCACGAAGTTCTTGAAACCGAATTGGGTCGACCGGTTTCCGAGCTCTTCGTAGAATTCGATGACGAACCCATTGCTGCCGCATCCATTGGTCAAGTGCATCGTGCGATTCTTCGCACTCCGGAAGGTGAACGCGCAGTTGCCGTGAAAGTGCAATACCCCGGCGTAGCTGAGGCAATAGATGCCGACATTCGCACGGCCGATCTACTGGGCACGTTGTTGGCATTCGGATTCAAGAGTTTGAACCCTGAAGACATGGTGGCGGAGATCAAGGATCGCTTACGCGAGGAACTTGATTACACATTGGAGGCGCAGAACCAACAGACGTTCGCCGACTTCTATCGCGGTCATCCGTTCATCCATGTGCCTGAAGTGCTACACGAATACTCAACATCTCGCGTTCTCATCACCGAGTTGGTGAGTGGTCATTCATTCGCAGAAGTGCTGGAGTGGCCACAAGAAGAACGCAACGCCGTGGGTGAAGCCATCTTCCGCTTCGTGTTCCGCAGTTTGTATCGATTCCGCGCGTTCAACGGCGATCCACATCCTGGCAACTACATCTTCCACAAGGATGGTCGCGTCACATTCCTCGACTTCGGCCTCATCAAACACTTCACCGTGGAAGAGATGGAGATGTTCCAGGGCATGGTGAGTGCCGCGGTACTGGAAGACGACATGGAGAAATACCGCCGCATCATTGAAGATGCAGGCATGTTGCAACGCGATGCTCCCTTTACCACCCAAGAAGCGGGCGATTACTTCGCACACTTCTATGCACCCGTGCGCGAATCTCGTGAAATGACATGGTCCACCGAATACGCCACTTCCATTGTTCGCCACACCTTTGACCGCACATCTGCCATTGCGCAATACGCAACCGTGCCGAAAGCGTTTGTATTCATTCAGCGCATCAACTTGGGTTTGTATGCACTTCTCGGACAACTGGGCAGCGCCGGCAACTTCCGACGCATCAGCGAAGAGTTGTGGCCGATGACTAATGCCGCGCCGTCAACACCCATGGGCGAAGCAGAAGCCGCCTGGCTCGCGACGCGCGACTAGTCGTACCACCACATCCACTTGCCGTGTGAATGCACATGTGCAAGAACTTTCGCATCCGAAAGCTTTCCATTCTCGTACGTGATTGAACCGAGGACGGTGCCGGGAGGACCTTCAACATCGGGCAATTCCTTTGATGGCAAGTCAACTGCCACGCCTGCTGCCTCAGCACTTATCCAATAGACCGGGCGTGAATGACTTGCCTCAGCAAGATTCTGCGAAAACACGGTCCACATTTCCCTTGGTAGATACACCAAAGCCCATGTTGTAGTGATCACAAGTGGACCTGCAATCGAACTCAACAAAGCAGGCAAATCAGTGATGGCATCACCCTTGACAAATTTGGTA
Organism: Ilumatobacteraceae bacterium; assembly: GCA_023254135.1. Classification (GTDB taxonomy): domain Bacteria; phylum Actinomycetota; class Acidimicrobiia; order Acidimicrobiales; family Ilumatobacteraceae; genus UBA2093. The sequence continues at coordinate 4,151 of JALQYL010000099.1, forward strand.
TCCGCGTCGGCCGCAAGATTGAGAGCAGCTTTGGTGCGTTCAGTACGACCTGTATCGGGCCACACACATGCTTGCATCCATCGATAATCATCGGGATGACGAACGTCAATCGGGTTCCGATCAAACCCAATCTGGTCTGCAATACACGTTTGTGCCAGCGGAGGATTGCCATGTAGCACATCGCATTGAATGCGAACTTCAGCATGCAGTGGCCCATACGTTCCATGTGCGCCATAGTCCACAAAGCAATGATCACGGGTCAGAGTGAGTCCTGCACTGCACCCAACATCCACCAATGTTGCATTCTCTGCAAGCTGCAAAGTTGCCAGTGCAGGAATCAGCGATGCGACACGGCCAATCTCATTGGTTTGTACATAGCGTGTCGTAAGAACGGGCGCTAATTCATTCTGCGATTGCAAGACGCACTTGATAAATGCGTCTCCTACATCTGAATTCCCATTTTGGTAGTAGATCTCATACAACTCGGGTTCAAGTCCTTGCAGAACTCGATCATGCACGGCCGCAAGAAGCAAGTTGGGATGTGCTCCATCGGAAGGAGTGTTGATCAAGAAGTCGAGAACTTCTTCATTCTTCGAGACCGCCAAGGTGATCTGCTCGTACAAAGGTGAATATCCTCTGCACTCTTTCTCCGAAAAATACGACCACAATGTCGACCTTTCGGTGCGGTTCATTGAACGACTGTTTGTAGGTCGAGGCCGATGTCAAGAATCGGTGATGAGTGCGTGAGACCGCCCACACTGATGAAGTGCACGCCGGTTTCTGCAACGGCGTGAGCGCGTTCCAACGTGAGTCCGCCACTGGCTTCCAACAGAACGTCCTTACCGGTGCGATCCTTGTGCTCCAGCGCGACAGCAACTGCTTGGCGCATGATGTCGGGTGACATGTTGTCGAGCAACACCACGTCGGCGCCAGCCAGCAATGCCGTGTGCAACTGCTCAATGGTGTCCACCTCGATTTCGATGGGTACGTGTGCCGCAAGTTCGCGCACCTTGGCGAATGCTTCGGCCACTCCCCCCGCCGCGACGATGTGGTTGTCCTTCACCAATGCGGCATCGCTGAGACTCATGCGATGATTTTGTCCACCGCCACATCGCACGGCGTACTTTTCCAGCGCGCGCAACAACGGCGTGGTTTTACGCGTATCGCGAATGACTGCG
>JALQYL010000009.1 GCA_023254135.1 Ilumatobacteraceae bacterium
ATGTGTCCATGAACCAGGTGCTCATGCGTTCGCTGAACACCACCTTGGCTGCGGTGCTGCCAGTGCTCAGCCTTTTGGTGTTGGGAGCCGGAGTATTCGGCGCGGTAGCGCTTCGCGAATTTGCCTTGGCATTGCTGGTGGGTCTCGCCACGGGTGCGTACTCGTCCATCTATATCGCCACACCCATGCTTGGTGTGTTGAAAGAGCGTTCGGCGCAATACAAAGCCATGCGTGGTCAACTGTCGTTGAAGGACGACATGACTCACCTCATGCAGACCGGAGCCCCTGTCAGCCGTCGTGCGGCACGCACCGGCGCAGAAGCAGTGTTGCCTACGGCTCCCGCGGCTGCCGCCGAGGTGATTCTCAGCCACCCACCGCGCCCTCGCAAGAAGTCGCGTCGCTAACCTTTCGCTATGGCAACCGTCGACCGCGTTCTTCCGTGGAGACGGCACCATAGTGCGCCCATAGAGGAGATCGCCCCTCTCTTAACGGCATATCGCAAACGCCATCCAAAGGCGTCGGTTGCTTTGGTGAACCGTGCCTACGAGTCGGCACGCGTGGCGCATATCAGTCAGATGCGCTCATCGGGCGAGGCCTACATCAATCATCCCATTGCCGTTGCGCGCATTGTGGCCGATATTGGGCTCGACGATATTTCATTGGCTGCCGCTCTTTTGCATGATGCGGTAGAGGACACCGAGATCACGTTGGAAGATGTGCAACGTGACTTCGGAGACGAAGTGGCCACTCTGGTCGATGGTGTCACCAAGTTGGAGCGACTGCAGTTTGACTCTCGCGAAGCGCAGCAAGCTGCCACCATGCGCAAGATGCTCGTGGCGATGGCGCGTGATATGCGCGTGCTCATCATCAAGTTGGCCGACCGACTGCACAACATGCGCACCCTTGCCGGTGTGCCACTTGACAAGCAACAACGAATCGCGCAGGAAACTCTCGATATCTATGCGCCTCTTGCCAATCGACTGGGCATGCAGGAAATCAAGCAACAGCTGGAAGATTTGTCGTTCTCGGCTTTGTATCCGAAACGCTTCGCCGAACTTGACCACTTGGTGTCAACACGTACCCCAGAGCGCGATGTGTATTTGGCAAAGGCAATTGCCGAGGTGCAATCACGACTAGCCGATGTGAACATCGTTGGTGAAGTCACGGGTCGCGGAAAGCACCTCTGGAGCATCTACGAAAAGATGGTGCAGAAGGACAAGGATTTCGACGAAATCTTCGACCTGGTTGCTGTACGCATCATTGTTGATTCGGTACGAGATTGTTATGGCGCCTTGGGCTGCATTCACGGCAAATGGCGGCCGGTGGTGGGTCGTTTCAAGGACTACATCGCCATGCCCAAATTCAACCTGTATCAGTCGTTGCACACCACGGTGATCGGCCCAGGTGGCAAGCCACTGGAAGTTCAAATCCGCACGCGTGAAATGCACGAACGTGCCGAGTGGGGCGTGGCCGCCCACTTTGCATACAAAGAAGGTTCTGATTCGGGTGACCCCGATTGGTTGAACCGCATCATCGATTGGCAGTCGGATATCACCGACCCCAACGAGTTCATGGCCGACCTGAAGAACGACCTTGAACAAGAAGAAGTGTTCGTGTTCACGCCGAAGGGTCGCGTCATCACCCTCCCTGTGAACTCCACGCCGGTTGACTTTGCATACGCAGTTCACACTGAAGTGGGGCATGCATGTGTGGGTGCCCGTGTGAACGGTCGTCTTGTCTCGCTCGATGCCACACTGTCTTCGGGTGACACCTGCGAAATCTTCACCTCAAAGGTTGATGACGCCGGTCCTTCTCGCGACTGGCTCGGATTCGTTCAGTCGCCGCGTGCGCGCAACAAGATCAAGAGTTGGTTTACGCGTGAACGACGCGAAGACATGGTGGAGATGGGTCGCGAGGAACTCACCGCAGAACTTCGTCGTGAAGGATTGCCTGTCCAACGCATCTGGACCTCCGATGCATTCATGCAAGAGATGGCGGCGCTCAATATTGACGACATTGACACGCTGTTTGCAGCCATTGGTGAACATCATGTGTCTGCGCGCGGATTCGCGCAACGTATTGGCCGTGCCGTTCGTCGCGAGGGAAGTGACGAGCAGTTGGCGATGCCCATGCGCGTTGATCGACCCAATACAGAACGTCGCGCCATCTCCGGAATCCATGTGGAAGGTCTGGAAGACGTGCTGGTCAGGTTGTCCCGTTGTTGCACTCCTGTGCCAGGTGACGACATCATGGGTTTTGTCACCAAGGGTCGAGGAGTCAGCGTGCACCGAGCTGACTGCGCCAATGCGTTCGCATTGATAGAAGACGAACCCACCCGCATGATCGATGTGGAGTGGTCACGAACATCGCCAGGCACCATGTTCACCGCTGGAGTAGAGGTGGTGGCGCTCGACCGCAGTCGCTTGTTGCGAGACGTGGCCAATGCGTTGTCCGAGCAGCACGTCAACATCGTGGCCTGCAGTACCAACACCGGGTCCGATCGCGTGGCAAAGATGCGCTTCGAGTTCGAGCTAGCCGACCCCAACCATTTGGAGTCTGTTTTGCGCATGATCAAGAACATTGACGCCGTGTACGACGCATATCGCATCGTGCCCGGCGGCTCGTCCGACTAGCCTTAGCAGTCGTGCCGTCATTCCAAACCACTCCGGGTACCCGCGACATCCTGCCCCCTCAGGCGGGTCGTTGGCGTGAATTCACCCGCATCTTTGCCTCCGTGGTGGAATCGGCCGGATTTGAATGCCTGATTCCGCCCATGTTCGAGGAACTGGGTGTGTTTCAACGCTTGGGTGACGCAACCGACGTGGTCACCAAGGAAATGTACGACTTCACCGACAAAGGTGGCCGCCACATTGCCCTGCGTCCCGAACACACCGCAAGTGTTTGTCGTGCGTACGCACAGCATCGACCAACGCCGCCGTGGAAGGTCTGGTACTCCGGTTCCAACTTCCGGTACGAAAAAGCGCAAGCTGGTCGTTATCGACAATTCGATCAAGTGGGTATTGAAGCGCTCGGTGCCGATGATCCGCAATTGGATGTGGAAGTCATCGCTCTTGGTTGGCAGTTCTATCAGGAACTCGGTCTGCGTGATGTCACACTCCTCATCAACTCGTTAGGTGACGCGGGGGACAGGAGTCGCTACGTGCAGGCTCTCGAAACCTATTTCCGATCACGGATTTCTGAGTTGAGCGAAGAAGCGCAACAAACCCTGGAACGAAATCCGTTGCGCGTGCTCGATTCAAAGCGTCCTCAAGATGCATCAGTCATCGCTGATGCTCCTTCCATCTCGGCCTTTCTCAGCGACGATGCAGCAACTCATTTTGCCTCAGTCTGTGCCGGCCTGACCGCTCTCGATGTTCCGTTCACGGTGAACGAACGTTTGGTCCGCGGACTTGACTATTACCGACGCACCACGTTCGAATACATCGCTTCATCCCTCGACAACGCACAGAACGCAGTTGGTGGCGGCGGGAGATACGACGGTTTGGTAGAGGACTTGGGTGGTCCAGCCACTCCAGGTATCGGGTTTGCTCTCGGCATAGACCGCACCCTCATGGCGTGCGATGCCGAGGATGTGTTTGCATGTGGTTCGCCCGAAATTGATGTGTTCATTGTGGACACGGTCGACGGCACACGTGCCACTGCGCTTGCACATGCTCTGCGCCAAAGCGGATTTTCTGCCGACCGGGCGTACGAAGGCCGCAGCATGAAGTCGCAGATGAAAGCCGCAGACAGAAGTGGTGCCGGTATTGCCGTCATCATTGGCGGCTCCGAGGCCGAAGACGGCACCTGCACAGTGCGCAACCTTTCTACATCCGAACAAATCACGATTCCCGTTGGTGAACTGCAACAACATTTGCAATCAACCATCGGCCCCCGAGAGCCGCGGAGGCGATCATCATGAAAACCACAGCAATGCGTACCCATATGTGCGGAGACCTGCGCGAGAGCAATATTGGCAACACGGTTTCCGTGTGTGGCTGGGTCGGTCGTCGCCGTGAGCATGGCGAGAAGTTGGCTTTCGTTGACCTCCGTGATCACTCCGGCATCGTTCAGTGCGTGGTGGACAACGACGTAGACGTACGCAGTGAATATGTGGTGCGCATCACCGGCGTGGTGCGTGCGCGCCCCGACGGCACCGTCAACAGCACTCTCTCTACTGGTGCAATTGAAATTGGAGATTGTGTTGTCGAGGTCTTGAACTCGGCTGAACCACCTCCGTTCCCCGTTGATGCGCGCGCTGATGAAGTTGATGAGATGATTCGCTTGAAGTACCGCTATCTCGACATTCGACGTGAGCGCATGCAGAAGAACCTTCGTGTTCGTGCCGCGGTCAACAGTGCCATTCGTGCCGAGATGGAGAAGAACGGTTTCTTGGAAGTGGAAACACCGCTTCTCATGCCATCCACCCCCGAAGGTGCCCGCGAGTTCCTTGTGCCGTCGCGTAAAGACCACGGTTCATTCTTTGCGTTGCCGCAGTCGCCTCAGTTGTGGAAGCAGTTGCTCATGGTTGCGGGCGTCGACCGTTACTACCAAATTGCACGTTGCTTGCGCGACGAAGACCTGCGCGCGGATCGTCAGTACGAATTCATGCAACTCGATGCCGAGATGTCCTTTGTCAACCAGGAAGATGTGCTGGAAAACATCGGTCGTGCCGTGGTGGCTGCTGCAAAGGCAGTAACCGGAGTTGCACCCCCAGAAATTGAACGCATCACGTGGCGTGAAGCCATGGAGCGTTTTGGTGTCGACAAGCCGGACCTTCGTTTCGGTCTGGAACTTGTGGAACTCACCAACTTGTTTGCTGACACAGAGTTCAAGGCGTTTGCCGGAGCTGAGTGCATCAAGGGTATTCGCGTGGATGCGGCAACGTATCCTGATGCCGCTGCATACGGTCGAAACAAGCTCGATGCGCTCACCGATCGCGCGAAGAAGATTGGCGCCAAGGGTTTGGTGTGGATGAAGGTGCAGGCAGATGGTTCCGTCGAATCACCTGTTGCCAAATTCCTCAGCGACAGCGAGCGCGCCTCGCTTGTCTCCACCATGGGTGCTGTTGCAGGCGACCTGTTGTTGTTGGTGGCCGACTCGTGGGACACCACAGTGGAAGTGTTGGGTCAACTGAGAAATGACATTGGGCGTCCACCGGTGCACGAAGGTCCATACCGTTATGTGTGGGTGACTGAATTCCCATTGTTCGTGGGAGTTGATCCGGTTACCGGACGTCCACGCCCAGGACACCATCCGTTCTGCCACCCTCATCCCGAAGACCTTCATCTCATGTCCACAGAACCTCTCAAGGTGCGCGCGCTCGCATATGACTTGGTGTTGAACGGATGGGAATTGGGATCGGGATCTATTCGTATCCACGAACCAGAACTACAGCGTCAGGTATTCAACGAGTTGGGTATTTCAGACGAAGAAGCCGACAAGCGTTTCGGTTTCTTCCTGCAGCCGTTCAAGTACGGCGCACCACCTCATGGTGGCTTCGCATTTGGCATCGACCGTCTCACGGCCATTCTTGCTGGCGAAGAAAATATTCGCGAAGTGATCGCATTCCCGAAGACTCAGAGCGGTGCGGACCCCATGACAAATGCGCCCACACCCATTGAGTCCGCACAGCTTGCCGAACTTGGCTTGCGCTTGTTGCCGCCACCAGCTGGTTCCTAAACCGTTATGGAAGAGCCTGACCTCTTCACCGAGTCGACGGAGAAACGAATAGCAGCACGTGCACCTCTTGCAGCGCGCATGCGTCCCACCAGTCTCGATGAAGTGGTGGGACAGGACCATCTGGTCGGAGCCGGGGCACCACTTCGAAAATTGATTGAGTCCGATCGGTTGTCATCGATCATCGTGTGGGGGCCGCCAGGCACCGGCAAGACCACGCTTGCTGAACTCGTTGCTACGGCAACGAAGCGTGGTTTCGAACGTTTGTCGGCAGTGACGGCGGGTGTCAAGGACATTCGCGAGGTCATTGAAATAGCCAAACAACGTCTCACCATTGGCAACAATGGCACCGTCGTGTTTGTCGACGAGATTCACCGATTCAGCACCACTCAACAAGATGCCTTGTTGCATGCGGTGGAGAGTGGTGTCATCACATTGGTGGGCGCCACCACCGAAAATCCCGCGTTCTCGGTGAACCCTGCACTGCGAAGCCGTTCGTCGGTGTTTGCATTGAAACCGGTGGACGAACAGGCCGTGTCCACACTCTTGCAACGCGCGGCGGTGGTGGAAGAAGTGGCAGTAGATGACAATGCAATCGCACTCATTGCACGTCGATGCACAGGCGATGCTCGTCAGGCTCTCACTGCGCTCGAAGTGGCAATTGCACTGTCGACAAATCGCCACGTCACCGAAAAAGAAGCGACCACTGCATTGAACACCAGCGTGTCGCGCTTGGGCAAGGACGATCACTATGACGTGATCTCGGCGTTCATCAAGTCGATGCGTGCAGGCGAGGCAGACATCGCAGTGCATTGGTTGGCGCGCATGTTGGAAGCCGGTGAGGACCCTCGCTTCATCGCGCGACGCATGATGATCTTCGCAAGTGAAGACATCGGTTTGGCTGATTCCCAGTCGTTGTTGGTTGCAGTCGCAGCGTCTGAGGCGCTTGATCGCGTTGGCCTGCCTGAGGCTCAATTGATCCTGGCCCATGCGGCCATTCATCTGTCGCGCGCCCCACGGAGCCGAGCTGTCACCAATGCCATCTTTGGTGCGCTGGCCGATGTGCGAGAAGGGCGAACGGGACAGGCGCCGCCCACCACAGTGGAGCCGCCATCGTTTCGCCCGTTGGGATTCGATGTGCCGCGGTACTACCGTGAGGCACATGACGACTCCCTCTAATACACACCAGGTTGTTGCCTCATGATGCGGCGATTGTTCTGGTTTCTGTTGGGCGTGGTGGCCGGCATCACCGGTATGAAATGGATGCGACGCAAGGCCGGAGAAATTGCCGAGAAGCTCACGCCTGCAGCAGTGTTCGAGACACTCGTGGATCTGGTGAAGTTGGTCGTTCGCAAGATTTTTGAACTGGTAGAGAAGCCGGAACCTCCTGTTCTCTAGTGCGATAACCCATTAGAGCGACGATGGGGCATAGGTAAGATGGAGACTCCATGGCATCTTCACCTCTGAACCCTCCTCGCAGCGCCAACGATCTGCGCAAAGCCTTCTCAGGGTTCTTTGCCGACCGCGGTCACACGCCGGTCCCATCGGCCAGCCTCATTCCGCATGACCCCACCCTCATGTTCACGGTGGCGGGCATGGTGCCATTCAAGCCGTACTTCATGGGCGACGAGGTGGCGCCCTACAACCGTGCCGTCACCGTGCAGAAGTGTGTGCGCGCCGGTGGCAAGCACAACGACCTCGACGAGGTGGGTCGCACCAAGCGACACCTTGTGTTCTTTGAGATGCTGGGCAACTTCAGTTTTGGTGATTACTTCAAATCGAATGCCATTCCCTGGTCATGGGAATTGGTGACCGAAGTATTCGGCTTTGACGGTGACAGATTGTGGATCACTGTTCATGACAGCGACGATGAAGCTGAAGCCATGTGGCACGAACAAGTGGGCGTACCCATGAATCGCATTCAGCGTCTTGGTGACAAGGACAACTTCTGGCAAGCGGGTGATACCGGCCCGTGTGGTCCATGTTCTGAAATTCATATCGACCGTGGCCCAGCGTTCGGTCCCGATGGTGGTCCAGCGAACGACCCGACTGGTGACCGCTTTATGGAGTTCTGGAACCTGGTGTTCATGCAGTACAACCAGGCTCCGGATGGGTCGCGCTCTCCATTGCCAAAACCAAGCATCGACACAGGTGCAGGTCTCGAGCGCATCCTTGCCTTGGTGCAAGGCGTCGACTCGGTGTGGGAAACAGACGTGTTGTATCCCATCATTGAGCAAGCGCAGTCCGTCACTGGTGTGTCGTACAAGATCGGTGACTACGAGGATCGCAACAGCTTCAGCCTTCGTGTGTTGGCTGAACATGCACGTTCGTCGATGATGATGGTGAACGACGGCGTGTTCCCCAGCAACGAAGCCCGCGGTTATGTGCTCCGCCGCATAATCCGTCGCGCCGTACGTCACGCCTATTTGTTGGGTACGGACAAGCTGGTCATTCCATCATTGGCAGAAGTGGCCATCAATGTGATGGGTGAGGCCTATCCCGACGTTGTGGCAAACAAGGATTTCATTCTCGGCGTGCTCACCAAAGAAGAAGAGCGATTCCGAAACACGCTCAAGACCGGTCTCTCCATCTTGGAGAACGATCTTGCCGTCGAACCGAAAAAGTTGTCCGGCACATCGGCTTTCTTGCTGCATGACACGTACGGATTTCCGCTTGAGTTGACGCAGGAAATTGCCGGAGAACGCGGAGTTGATGTCGACGTCGAAGGTTTTGAATCCGAGATGCAGCAACAGCGCACTCGTGCCAAAGATGCCCGCAAGACTGGTCGGGCCGACGGTGATCGCGTTGAGGCCTACCGCGAAGTGATGGAAAAGTTCGGCACCACCGAATTCGTGGGATACGTGCACGACGTTGCCGAATCCACCGTGCTGGCCATTATCAATGGGGACGAAGGCCTTGTGGAAGTGTTCCTCGATCACACGCCGTTCTACGCAGAGAGTGGCGGCCAAGTGGGAGACATTGGCACCATCGCTGGTGCCGACTTTGAATTGGAAGTGGTGGACACCACGTTTGCTTTGCCGGGTCTTCGTCGACATGTGTGTGTCGTCAAGTCAGGCGAGCCAACTGAAGGTGCCGCTGTGACCGCCCGCATCGATACTTCTGCACGTACCGCAACTCGGCGTAACCACACGGGTACACATGTGTTGCATTGGGCTCTGCGTTCGGTTTTGGGTGATCACGTGAAGCAGGCAGGGTCCTTGGTGTCGCCCGACCGTTTGCGATTCGATTTCAGTCACTATGAAGCAGTGACCGCTGAAGAAATCGCCAAGATTGAGGTCTTGGCAAATGCGCAGGTGTTGTTGAATGCACCTGTTGACGCTTTTGAGACATCGAAAGAAGAAGCCCTTGCATCGGGTGCCATGGCATTCTTCGGTGACAAGTACGGCGATGTGGTGCGCGTGTTGCGCGCTGGTTCTTCCATTGAGTTGTGTGGTGGCACACACGTGTCGGCCACCGGAGACATCGGCCTCATCAAGATCGTGGCTGAATCATCGGTGGGTTCGAACCTTCGTCGTATTGAGGCTGTCACGGGTGAAAATGCCGTGGCATACATGCAACGCGCCGATGCAGTTCTTGCGCAAGTGGCCCAGGCCGTGGGTACGCGTCCAGAAGAAGCAGCCTCCGGTGTTCTTCGTCGTCTCGATGAACTGAAGGCTGCAAACGATGAAATCAAGACTTTGCGCACGAAGTTGGCTTCCGGTCGTGCCGCCGAGTTGGCTGCAGCAGCTATCAACGGTGTGGTGATTGCGCGTGTCGATGGTGTGACGGCCAACGATGTACGCGACCTCGCAGTGGCCGTTCGTCAGCAACCCAACGTCAAGGTCGTTGTGGTCGGTGCCGTCACCGACACCGGAGGCGTGTCGCTTGTTGCTGCACTTCATTCGTCGGTATCGGGAAATGCCAGTGACATCATCAAAGACGCCGCAAAGGCAGTTGGTGGCGGAGGCGGCGGCAAGGGCGACATTGCAACGGCCGGCGGAAAGAATCCTGAAGGTCTCGATGAAGCATTGTCCATTGCTCGTGCGAAGGCCGAAGAAGTGTTGAGCGGTCACTAGTCAGTGCGAGTGCTCGGCATTGACTTGGGTTCAAAACGAATCGGTATTGCTGCGTCTGATCGCAGCGGAACCATCGCAACTCCACTCACTGTTCTGAAGAGAAGCGGATCATTGCCTGCGGATTACAAAGCAATTGCAGCCATTGTTCTTGAGGAAGAAGCGGTGGCTGTTGTGGTGGGACTGCCACTCAACATGGATGGAAGTGAAGGTGCAGCAGCACGTAACGCCCGTGTCGAGGCAGAACGCCTGACTACGGTGGTGGGAGTGCCTGTGTATGTCCACGACGAACGCCGCAGCACGGTGGAAGCTGATCGAGTGTTGTTGGAGCGCAACATGAATGCACAAGCGCGCCGCAAGGTGGTGGACAAAGTGGCAGCTGCTGTGATCTTGCAATCCTGGTTGGACAGTCGTCAAAAGGACAACTGCTGATGAGTGATCCATTGTTGCCGAACGACTGGCACGAAGATCCGTGGGATGAGGTACATGTCCTTCCCGAATCCCTGACGGAAGAGTTGCCACCATCATTTGGTGGTGCGAGAGGTCCGTTGCGTCTCATCATCTCGGTGGTGGCAGCCACTATCTTGCTGCTGGGTGCTTCTGGTTGGTGGATTGTTCGCCAATTGAATCCATCGGGTCAAGTGGGTGCCGCCGTCAACTTCACCGTGAACAACGGAGACACGGTGTCAGCAGTGGCCTCACGTTTGGAAGATGCCGGCATCATTTCCAATGCCACGCTCTTTCGTTGGTATGTGTCCACCAAGGGCGGCCTTGACCTGATTCCGGGCTATTACTCGCTGCACATCAACGACAATGCGGGAGACATCATTGCGGCCCTTTCTGTGGCGCCGTCCAACACGTTCCAGTCGGTCACATTCCCTGAAGGAATGACCGTTGCACAAATGGCGGATCGTCTCGCCTCAAAGATGACATTCATGACACCGGCTGAGTTCGTTGCGGCCGCGTCAGACGGTTCGGTGGTCTCGGAATTGAGCCCGAAAGGGAACAGCAACCTTGAAGGATTGTTGTTTCCTGACACGTATCAAGTGTCGGGCGATGACACGGAGAGTCGCGTGGTGGCACGTATGGCCACCATGATGCAGCGTGTTGCCAAGCAAGTCGATTTGGTGGCAGGTGCAAAAGTTCGTGGATACTCACCGTATGAAGTACTGATTATCGCGTCTCTCGTTGAGCGTGAAGCAAAGGTTCCGGAGGATCGCGCGAAGATTGCGCAGGTCATATACAACCGTCTGGCAGCAAAGATGCCTCTGGAAATTGATGCAGCGGTGAAGTATCAACAAGACCCGGCGATGACCTGGACGGATATGAAAGCCACCGACACGCCCTACAACACGTATCTGCACAAAGGTCTGCCGCCAACGCCCATTGCAAACCCCGGTCGCGCGTCCATCATGGCTGCGCTCGCGCCCGCGGGAGTTCCGTCGAAGTCGGATGAGGCATGTGTGGGGCTCGCTTCGAATGTGAAGTGTCAATATCTCTACTACGTGCTTGCCAATTCTCAAGGTGGACATGCATTCGCCACCACCTACGAGCAACACTTGGCCAACGTAGAAAGAGCAAAGCAAGCAGGACTTCTTCCATGACCATCCGGCTCGCCGCAGTAATCGGGAATCCCGTTGGTCATTCGTTGTCGCCAGCCATTCATAATGCGGCGTTTGCTGCCAGTGGGCGAGTGGGTGAATACGTGGCCATTGAGTGTGGAGAACGTGAGGTGAAGTCCACCGTCGCTTCGCTGCGTAAAGAAGGCATGGTAGGGCTGTCTGTCACGATGCCGCTCAAGGAATCGGTCATCGAGTCGCTCGATTCATTACACGTCACGGCATCACTGTTGAACGCCGTGAACTGTGTGTCTTTCGCAGATGGTCGCGTCGTTGGTTACAACACCGATGGTGACGGTTGTTGTGATGCTTTGGAACAACAAGGTGGAGCCAATTTGCAGGGTTCCACTGCGGTGGTGCTGGGTGCTGGCGGCACTGCGCGCTCCGTTGCTCTCTCATTGGGGTTGCGCGGAGCCAATGTTCGTATCGTGAATCGCTCTGAGGATCGTGCGGAACATCTGGTGAACAGCCTTCACTTCGCACTGGCTGACTCTGGTGGTTCGCTGTCGGTGGGCTCGCCAAGCGACATTGGCGCTGCCCACGTTCTCGTCAATGCGACATCGGTGGGTATGAACTCTCATGCCATGCCTGTCGACGCTTCGGTGCTGCACAAACGGTTGGTGGTTCTCGATGCGGTGTATTCACCAATGGAAACGGCGCTTCTCACTGCAGCTCGCGCTGTTGAGGCAACCACAGTTGATGGTCTGTGGATGTTGATCCAGCAGGCGCGTCATCAACAAGTTCTCTGGTTCGGGGAAAATCCCGATGCTCAGGTCATGCGTTTGGCTGCAGAGCAGGAACTTGAGCGTCGACGCAAGTAGCCTGAAGCCCGTGCTTAGGTACCTGACAGCCGGAGAATCACACGGTCGAGCCCTCACAGTCATTGTGGAAGGGTTGCCCGCTGGATTGCCAATTTTGGTGTCCCATATCGAGGACGAACTGGCTCGCCGTCGTCTCGGATATGGTCGCGGACCTCGTCAGCGCTTTGAGAAAGACGTGGTAACTCTCGTGGGTGGTGTGCGCCATGGTCGCACGCTTGGGTCGCCGGTGGCCATTGAAATTCAGAACTCGGAATGGTTCCGTAGCGACAAGTGGCACGCAGAAATGTCTCCGGAGCCAGGTGCCACGGAATTTCCTCTCACGCAACCCCGTCCTGGACATGCCGATCTCGTCGGAATGCAGAAGTACGGCTTCACCGATTCACGTGATGTTTTGGAACGCGCGAGCGCACGCGAAACAGCAGCTCGAGTGGCCGCTGGCGCTTTGGCCAAGCAATTGCTCTCACACATTGGGGTTGGCATCTTGAGCCACGTTGTGCAGATGGGTAATGCAAAAGCTTCGTCTGCAACATTGCCCACCATGAACGATCTTGCTGCCATCGATACATCCGAAGTTCGCTGTTTCACTCCCGCTGCAGAAGAGGCCATGATCACGGCCATCAAAGATGCGGCGCGAGAAGGTGACTCCTTGGGTGGCATTGTTGAGTCCATTGCATACGGCGTCCCGGTTGGGCTGGGCAGCCACGTTCATTGGGATCGCAAGATAGATGCAATGTTGGCCCAAGCCGTCATGAGTATTCAGGCCGTGAAGGGTGTCGAAATTGGTGACGGTTTTGAGATCGCTGGTCTACGTGGCAGTCAGTCGCACGATCCCATCTCATGGGATGCGGTGAACAAGAAGTACGTGCGCGAAGGTCATCGCCATGGTGGCACCGAAGGTGGAATCACCACGGGAGAACCCCTCATTGTTCGTGCAGCCATGAAGCCTTTGGCAACGCTGAACAAGCCCACTCTCAAAACTGTCGACATCGTCTCCAAAGAGGAGACGGTGAGCTTCAAAGAACGAACCGATGTCACTGCAGTGCCTGCTCTGGGTGTCGTGGTGGAAACCATGGTTGCTCTTGTGTTGGCTGCCGAGGCGCAAAGAAAGTTTGGTGGAGATTCCCTCGCAGAATTCGTTCGCAACGCAGAAGCGTTTCGGGCAACACTGGAGTCGTGAATCGCCCAACACCATCCGTTCTCCTCGTGGGACTCATGGGCACCGGAAAGAGCACAGTTGCTCGACAACTCTCCGCAAAGTTGGGGATTGATTGTCTTGACACCGACAAAATGGTGGAGGCTCGTTCAGGTCGTACGGTGAGGGAGTTGTTCAATGAACTGGGCGAGAACGCTTTTCGTGATCTTGAGTCCGATGTTCTCAACGAATGCCTGTCCCGGCAATCAGCATCGGTGGTGGCCGGTGCCGGAGGCATCGTGGTGCGCGAATCCAATCGGGCACTCATCAATGATGCTCGACGCAGACATGCAATCGTTGTGGTGTGGTTGCATGCCACCACCGAAGTGTTGGCATCACGCACCGCAAAGGGTGGACATCGCCCGTTGCTCGACGACGATCGTGTGGGTACTTTGGCGCGGCTTGCGGCCGAACGTGCCGATTACTACTCGGAGGTTTCGGACATCGTCGTCGATGTCTCGAATCGTTCTGTTGAGTCAACAGTGGCTCTCCTGGTGAGTGCAATTGAAGAAGGATTACGTGAAGAAGGTGGCAACAATGAATGACGTGGTGGAAGTCGTAGTTCCGTTGGGCGAACGTTCGTACACCGTTGCCGTCGGTCATGGTGCTCGTACGTTGGCATCTTCCATGATTCCCGAACATTCCCGACGTGTTGCCGTGGTCACCCAGGCTGGTATTCCGGATATTTATATCCCGCAGTTCGAAGGTCGAGCAGTCTCGGTGCACATCATCGGCGATGGTGAAGCGCACAAGTCGCTTGCCACCATCGAACGTCTGTGCAGTGAATTCGCGCGAGAAGGTTTGACACGTGGGGACGTTGTGGTGGCCGTCGGAGGAGGCATGGTCACCGATGTCGCTGGTTTTGCGGCTGCGTCGTATCACCGTGGTATTCCTGTGGTCCACGTGGCCACGTCTTTGTTGGCAATGATTGATGCTGCAGTGGGTGGCAAAACCGGCGTCAACATCCCTGAAGGAAAAAATTTGGTGGGCGCATTCTGGCAACCTCACGGTGTCATTTGTGAACTTGATGCTTTGGCCACATTGCCCGAGCGCGAGATGCGTTGTGGTCTCGGGGAAATGGCGAAGTACCACTTCATTGTTCGTGAAGATCTGGACGAGTTGCCATTCAACGAGCGAGTCGCACGTTGTGTGGGTATCAAGGCAGAGATCGTGGCCGCAGATGAACGTGAAGGGGGAGTCCGCGCTTTTCTGAACTACGGACACACCTTGGCTCATGCTTTGGAGATAGGCACAGATTTTGAAATTGCTCATGGTGAAGCAGTTTCTATTGGGGTGCTCTACGCCGCCCATCTTGCCGAGGCAATGGGCCGAATCGACGCCGAACGGGTCGACGAGCACTATCGAGTGGTGCACGAGGTGTATTCGTTGCGAAATCCGTTGCCGACGGGTGTCACTGTTGAACGGTTGATTGAAGACATGGGTCGAGACAAGAAGGCGATTGATTCACTCACTTTCGTGCTCGATTCCGCCAATGGACTTGACGTCGTTTCGGGAATACAAGAACATGATGTCCGGTCAGCGCTCGATGCACTCGTTCAACGGCTGGGCTGAACAAATCTCCGCATTGTTCACTTCAGAGGCGAGTACGGTTGCACCATGACTTCCATCCTCGTTCTCCATGGACCCAACCTGAACCTGCTGGGAACCCGCGAACCAGAGGTATACGGATCGGCCACATTGTCCGATTATGTGCATGTGGTGCGCACCGAAGGCAAGAAGCACGGATTCGCTGTGGCTGATGTCCAGTCAAACAGTGAAGCCACACTGGTAGAAGCCATCCACGCAGCAAAAGGTCAGCACCAAGCCATCATCATCAATGCTGGCGCGTTCACTCATTACTCATGGGCCATTCACGATGCGCTGCGTTCATTCACCGGACGGGTGATTGAAGTGCACATTTCCAATCCAGGGGCACGCGAAGAATTTCGTCATGTCAGTGTTCTCAGCACTGTTGTCGATGGCACCATTGCGGGCTTTGGCCCGGTGGGGTACTCATTGGCCGTCAATGCGTTGGTTGAACTTGGATTGAAGTAGCAATGAACACAGCTGCGCGCCTCGCCATGCTGGAAAGTTCATGCGATGCACGCTATTTGCTGTGCCTGCGCAACGAAGACATTCGGTGGCTCACAGGGTTTACGGGCAGCACATCCCAGTTGCTGGTGGACCGACAGGATTGCGTGGGTCACCTCTTCGTTGATGGTCGGTACTTTGAGCGTGCACACACAGAAGTTTCCCAGTCGGGTGCTGCTGTCAACATTCATTTGTTGCCGTCGGGTGAGTCGACTGAGACGTTGTTCGCATCCGTCGTCGGCGGGGAATGCATCGAGGTGGATGACACCCATGTCACTGCGGCCTATTTCAACCGTCTTCAATCGGCGGTACCGATTCATGTTGCTCCTTCACCATTGGACAACTTGCGCCGTGTGAAGGACGAAGCCGAGATTTCACTTATTGCTCGTGCTGCAGAAATTGCGGACATTGCCTTCGGCGCGTTGTTGGCCGATGGTTTGCTCGGTCGAACCGAACGTGACATTCGAAATCGATTGGATGCACTCATGCGAATGGGGGGAGCAGACACCGTCGGCTTCGACACCATCGTGGCCACGGGAGCAAATGGCGCACTTCCACACCATGAGCCGTCCGACACCGTTGTCGAGGACGGTCACATGGTGGTCATTGATTTCGGCGCCGAATTGCAGGGATATCGCAGCGACATGACCCGAACTGTTCGAGTAGGAAACGTCAGCAATGAACTGCTGCGCATGTTTGACATCGTGCGAGAGGCACAGGAGGCGTCATTGGCAACCGTCAAGGCCGGGGTTGTTGGGTCATTGGTGGACCAAGCGGTACGCGAGGTGTACGCCCGAGAAGGCGTGGAACACGAATACGTGCATGGCACAGGTCACGGAATTGGTCTCTTTATTCACGAGCCACCCATCTTTTCGCCTCGTTGTGATGCCGTGTTGGGGGTGAATGAGGTGGTGACGGTTGAACCAGGGCTCTATCGTAAAGGGGTAGGCGGCGTCCGAATCGAGGATTTGGTCGTCGTGGGCGACAAGAATTGTCGCATTCTCTCCAATACTCCCAAGGACCTCATATGCCCGCGATCACCACGAACGATCTAAAGAACGGAATCACCCTCGAACTCGACAACGGTCTCTTCACCGTCGTTGAATTCCAACACGTGAAGCCCGGCAAGGGTGGTGCCTTTGTCCGTACCAAGATCCGCAACCTTCGCAACGGTGCAGTCATTGAAAAGACATTCAACGCAGGTATCCGAGTGGAACAGGCCATTCTCGACAAGCGCGACATGCAGTTCTTGTACAAGGACGGAAACGACTTTGTTTTCATGGATACCGAGTCGTACGACCAGCAGACCATTCCTCCATCTGCGTTGGGTGATGCGGCTGATTACTTGGTGGAACAGGCAATGGCCATCATCGCCTTCTACAACGGCGAAATCGTCACCGTTGAAATTCCAGCATCTGCCGAACTGGTGATTGCCGAGACGGAGCCCGGCATTCAAGGTGACCGAGTTTCTGGCGCCACCAAGCCTGCAACGTTGGAAACCGGGAAAGTCATCAAGGTGCCTTTGTTCATCAACGTTGGTGACAAAGTCAAGGTGGACACGCGCACCGGCGATTACGTGACGCGCGTCTGATGACGCACGACGACGACACGTTTCGACCCTACGACGCACGCACTGATGCCCGCGAACAAGCGGTCATGTTTCTCTATGAGGCCGAACAACGGTCCATCTCTGCTGTTGAGTTGGTGAAAGAACGAGCCATCGCATCCGCCGAACTCTCCACAGTTCTGATTGCGGGCGTGGAAAGCATGCGAAGCGAAATAGATCAGCAGATCGTGGCGCACGCGAAGGGATGGGCGCTTGATCGAATGCCTGCGCTCGATCGGGCCATCTTGCGTCTTGGAATCTTTGAACTCACATCTCGCGAAGAGGTTCCCACTGCGGTGGTGATTGACGAGGCCGTGGAACTGGCGAAGCGATTCTCCACCGACGATTCAGGCAAGTTCGTGAACGGTGTTCTCGCTGCAGTCGCAAAAAAGGTTCGTCCCGCCGGGGTGTAACTCGTTGTGGAAATAGTCAACGATTCGCCGGAGAAGCCGGGTCTTCGTTCGCGGTTAACGTCCGCTTCGCTGTGGACATGGGCGATGGTGATAGTTGCCCTGGGGTATGGCGCGTACACCGCATATCTGCAAGTTGACATGCACAACGGTTTGGGCACCTTCTCGTACGACGTGGGTCTGTACGACCAGGGAATCTGGCTCATGTCACGTGGGCACGCACCGTTTGTCACGTTGATGGGGCGAAACCTATTGGGTGATCACGCGTCGTTCATCCTCATTCTGTTGATTCCGTTGTACTGGATCATCCCGGGCACATCAACACTGCTCATCCTCCAAGCGATGGCAATTGCTGGCGCTGCCATCCCGCTGTATTTTCTGGCAAAACACATTCTTGAGAGTGCCGAGCTGGCTTTTCTGTTCGGTGTGATCTGGCTCTTGAACCCTGCCGTCAATGGTACGAACCTTGAAAACTTTCATCCCGACGGTTTTCTCGGTCTTTTCATCGCTCTGGCTTTGTATTCCGCCATCACCAAGAAGTGGCGCATGTATGCATTGGCGCTTGCGCTCGCCTTGTTGGTGAAGGAAGACGTTCTACTCCTGGTCTTTCCTTTGGGTGTGTACATTTTTGCTCGCATCGACAAGCGCAAGGGCGTGATCACCATGTGTGCAACCTTCGCCGTCACCATTTTCGGCATGTTCGTGGTGATGAAGTCACTCATCGGAGTGCCCACGCGCAATTCCTGGCGAATTCCATTCGGCGGGCCCACGGGTCTCGTGAAGGAAACACTCACCAACCCCACCAACGTGTGGAAGTACGTGTTGCAGGACGATCGACCCACCTACGTGTTCCAAATGCTCGCTCCACTCGCCGGAGCTTTCTTCTTGTCGCCGTGGATGGCACTGGTTGCCGTTCCCGTGTTGGCTTCGAACGTGGTGAGCACCTTCTGGTATCAACACAGCATTCAGTATCACTATTCGCTGGTGGTCATGCCGGTACTAGTGGTTGCTTCAATCATGGGAGTCAAGAGACTGCGATTCGCCTATAGGCCTTTTGCCACGAGTGTCATCTTGGCGTGCACCGTGATTGCTTATTCGTCGTGGGGGCAAACAACACTTGCTCAGCATCCTCGGGTGGTGTGGGGTGCAGATAATCCTGTCGCTCGTGCTGGGCTCGACATCATCAAGGTGGTTCCGGGAGACGCGGTGATTTCGGTCTTTGATCCGCTCACCACGCACATGGCTCATCGCAAAGAGGTCTACTTTTTCCCCAACCCATTCAAAGCGTCGTACTACGGGGTGGACGACACGTGGGCGAACAAGCGATTGCCAGCTGCCGACCGCGTGGAATACGTGGTGTTGCCGAAGTCGCTAGATGCCGGTCAGCAGGAAGTATGGAACGCCGTGAAGGCTGATTTCGTGGTGATAAAAGAGAATTCCTACTGGCAGGTGTTCCGCCACATTGACCGCTAGCGCCCACCATCTGAATTCGTGTATAGTTCATCCGACCGTCAAACGGGTCCTGTGAGGCCCGAACGGAAGGAAAACATGAATCAAACTGTCTCGATGCACGCACGCCCCTCACAAGGGGCGTTTTTCATGCCCGTAGCACTGCCTTTCAACCAGCAGTGAGCATCATGCAGAATCCCAGCACCGAAATACTCGGTGCTGACGATGTTTCTCGCGCCATCACGCGCATCGCTCACGAGATCATTGAGCGAAATTCAGACCTCAACAGTGTGGTCATTGTGGGAATGCAGACCGGGGGCACGTGGATAGCCGAACGTCTGTGCGAAGCCATCGAGCGCATCACCAACGGAACTGTGCTTCCTTTGGGCGCAGTCGACATCTCCATGTATCGCGACGACTTCAGTCTTCGCCCCATTGTTCTTTCCGCTCCCACCGATATTCCGGTCGACCTCACTGAGCGGCGTGTGGTGCTGGTGGATGACGTTCTCTTCACGGGCCGAACCGTTCGTGCCGCACTAGAAGCTCTCAATGACCACGGACGCCCGCGCGCAGTGCAGTTGGCAGTGATGGTCGACAGAGGACATCGCGAATTACCAATACGACCTGATTATGTGGGCAAGAACATTCCCACGCACCCCACCGATGAGGTGTCGGTCAGCGTGAACGGCGTGTTCGTCACCACGCATGCGGAGTCTGTATGAAGCACCTGCTCAGCACACACGACCTCAGCATCGACAACATCGTGGCCATCCTGGACACCGCGGACCACATGACCGAAATAAATGCGCGCCCGGTGGCGAAAGTGCCAGCTCTCAGAGGTCGCACGGTGGCCAGCGTGTTCTTTGAAGACTCCACTCGTACGAGACTCAGTTTCGAGTCCGCTGCAAAGCGTTTGTCGGCAGACACCATGACTTTTTCTGCCGCTAGTTCCAGTGTGAACAAGGGCGAAAGCTTGCGCGACACCATTGAAACGTTGTCGGCCATGGGTGTGGATGCATTCGTGGTCCGTCACAAGTCAAGTGGTGTGCCTGCAGCCATCACGCAGTGGACTGGGGCCTCCGTCATCAATGCTGGTGATGGGTGGCATCAACACCCCACGCAAGCTCTACTCGATACCTACACCATCACTCGCTCGTTCGGTCTCAAGGATTCGCTACAAGGTCGCAGCATCGCAATTGTTGGCGACATCAAGCACTCGCGTGTTGCGCGTAGCGACATTGACGTGTTCACACGCCTAGGGGCCGAAGTGATCTTGGTGGCTCCTCCCACCTTGTTGCCGCACAACATTGCAACGTGGGGAGTCAAGACTGCATCGTCCATCGACGAAGTTGTGGGCAAAGTGGACGTGCTCTACATGTTGCGCATGCAATTCGAACGTATGGATTCGGGAGTCATTCCAGGACTTGCTGAGTACTCATCGCGCTTCGCGCTCACTCCGGCGCGAGCACGATTGCTGTCGCCGCACGCGCTAGTCATGCATCCCGGTCCCATGAACCGAGGAATTGAAATGGTGGTGGATCCATCCGATCTGCCGGGTTCGCGAATTCTCCAGCAAGTTGCGAACGGCGTGTCCGTTCGTATGGCGGTTCTCTTCACAATTCTCGGTGGCGGTGCCACCGCAACTCTGCAGCAAGGAGTAGACGCATGAGCAGCTCATCCATCGTCATTCGCGGGGGAACCGTGGTCAACCCGAGTGGCAACGAAGTCGCCGACGTGCGCATTGTCAATGGCCTCATCGATGCTGTTGGTACCGGACTTCAAGGCGACGTCATTCTTGATGCCGCAGGCGCATATGTTTCCTCTGGTTTTGTCGATTTGCACACTCACTTGCGTGAGCCCGGCAAAGAGGAAGCGGAGACAATCGAAACTGGTAGCCGTGCCGCAGCTTTGGGTGGTTACACGGCGGTTGTCGCGATGCCCAATACAGACCCTGCGCAGGATTCGGTGATGGTGGTGCGCTTTGTGCGTGAACGTGGCGAGGCCGCGGGATTGTGCGAAGTGATTCCCTCTGGTTGCATCACCATGGGACGTAATGGGGCGAACCTGGTGCCCTATGCCTCTCTCGCGGCCGAGGGTGTACACATTTTCACCGATGACGGAAATGGCGTGCAGGATCCGTTGCTCATGCGTCGTGCACTGGAGTACGCAGCACCACTGAATGTCACACTTGCGCAGCACTGCGAAGTGTCTCGACTCACGGAAGGTGCTGTGATGCACGAAGGTGCATGTTGCTCATCCATGGGAGTTCCCGGGTGGCCAGCGATTGCAGAAGAACTGATGCTCCATCGCGACATCGAATTGGTACGTCTCACGGGCGCACGCATGCACTTCCTCCATCTCTCTACGAAGGGGAGTGTGGAATTGGTTCGTCAAGCAAAAGCCGATGGCCTTCCTGTGACTGCAGAGGTGACGCCACACCACTTGGCCTTGCAGGATGAATTGCTGCGCGGATTTGATCCACTGTTCAAGGTGAATCCGCCGTTGCGTACGGCCGAAGACATAGAAGCACTCAAGGCCGGGCTCATCGATGGCACCATCGATGCCGTCGCCACTGATCATGCGCCCCATGCCGCGCACACGAAAGAACAACCGCTCGATGCTGCGCCACCTGGAATGCTCGGTTTGGAAACGGCTCTCGCAGTATTGAACACCGCTGTCAATGTTGATGTCCGTCGCATTGCGGAAGTGATGTCCTGGAATCCGGCACAAATTGCAGGAGTTGGGGATCATCAAGGACGTCCCATTGCTGTGGGTGAACCCGCCAACATTGCAGTCTGGGACACCACCTCTGTCTGGACTGTGTCGCGCGATGAACTCGCAAGTCGAAGCAAGAACACGCCGTACCACGGCATGGAAGTACGCGGACGTGTGCGTCACACGATTTTTCGCGGTGAATTGGTTGTACAAGAAGGGAAGGCTCTCAAGTGAGCTCAGGAATTACCGAAATCGCATTGGTGCTGGAAGACGGTTCAGTCTTTGAAGGCGAGGCCATTGGTTACGTGCCGGAGAATGGCATTGCCGCTGGTGAAGTGGTGTTCAACACCACGCTCACCGGTTACCAAGAGGTGATTTCCGATCCGTCATACGCCGGTCAAATCATCACGTTCACCACGGCGCATATTGGCAACTACGGAGCCACCTCCCTGGATGCCGAGTCGCGAGGGACTTTTGCGCGCGGTGTCATCGTGCGTGACATGGCTCGCCGTCACAGCAACTGGCGTAGTGAACAAAGTCTTGACGCAATGTTGAAACAACACAACCTGCCAGGAATCGGCGGTCTCGATACTCGGCGTCTCACTCGACTGTTGCGCGATTCGGGTTCCCTGCGCGGAGCATTTGGTACTGCTGATGAGAAACAATTGCTCGCCGCCGCACAAAGTGAACGCGGCACATCAGGCATCAACTTGGTTGCTGAAGTCACAACGCCCAAGCCCTATACCTTCGGAGATGGAAAATTCTCTGTTGTCGCGTACGACTTCGGTATCAAGACAACCATTCTTCGTTGTTTGTCTGATATCGCAACCGTCACGGTGGTTCCGGCGCACACAAGTGCCGAGGAGATTCTTGCCATGAAGCCTCAGGGTGTGTTCCTGTCGAACGGTCCAGGTGACCCCGAGATGGTGAGCGATGCCACCAACAACATTCGAGCAATCGTCGAAGCCGGAACTCCAACGTTTGGTATCTGCCTCGGACATCAATTGCTGTCACGTGCATTCGGTGGTCACACTTTCAAACTTCCGTTCGGTCACCACGGTGGCAACCATCCCGTTCGCAATCTGGCAACTGGCGCAGTGGAAATCACCAGCCAGAACCACAACTTCTGTGTGGACCCCGATTCGTTGTCCGGTGTTGCCGACATCACACACATCAACCTCAACGACAACACCAACGAGGGCATGCGCTTGCGCAAGCTTCCGGCGTACAGCGTGCAATACCACCCTGAGGCCGGTCCTGGTCCGCATGACAGTCGTTACCTATTCGCTGAATTCGCAGAAATGATGGAGGGCAAGTAATGCCACGTCGTAATGATCTCAAGAGCATCCTGATCATCGGTTCGGGGCCCATCGTCATTGGTCAGGCGTGTGAGTTCGACTACTCGGGCACGCAGGCGTGTCGTGTGCTGAAGGAAGAGGGGTATCGAGTCATTCTCGCCAACTCGAATCCGGCCACCATCATGACCGACCCGGATTTTGCCGACCGCACCTACATCGAGCCTCTCACCCCCGAGATTCTCGCCAAGATCATCGAGCGCGAGAAGCCCGATGCGGTGCTGCCAACTCTGGGTGGCCAAACAGGGCTCAACTTGGCCATGGCGTTGTACGCGCAAGGTCTCGTGGGTGTGCCTGGTACACCTGAGCTCATTGGCGCCAATGCTGTTGCCATTGAAACCGCCGAGGACCGTGACAAGTTCAAGCAAGCAATGATCGAGATTGGTCTTGATGTGCCACGAAGCGGCGTTGCTCACGACATGGACGAAGCAAAGACCGTTCTTGCAGAAATTGGTCTGCCCGTCATCATTCGTCCTGCCTACATCCTTGGTGGTCGTGGCACGGGCATTGCCAACACCATGGACGAGTTTCTCAAGATTGCAAGTGACGGACTTGATGCAAGCCCCATTCGTGAAATCCTCATCGAAACCTCCATCGTTGGCTGGAAGGAATATGAACTTGAGGTCATGCGTGACAAGGCTGACAACTGCGTCATCATCTGCAGCATCGAGAACTTCGATCCAATGGGCGTGCACACCGGGGACTCCATCACGGTTGCTCCGGCTCAAACACTCTCCGATGTTGAATACCAGAAGATGCGAGACGCAGCATTGGCCTGTATTCGAAGAGTCGGAGTTGAAACCGGTGGTTCAAATGTGCAGTTTGCACTGAACCCTGCAAATGGCGACATGGTCGTCATTGAAATGAATCCTCGAGTGTCGCGTTCGTCGGCACTTGCTTCCAAAGCAACCGGATTCCCCATTGCGAAGATCGCAGCAAAACTCGCAGTCGGCTACACCCTTGATGAGATCCCCAATGACATCACACGCATGACTCCTGCAAGTTTTGAGCCCACCATCGACTACGTGGTCACCAAGATTCCGCGTTGGGCATTTGAGAAGTTCCCCGGCACATCAGGCGTGCTTGGTACACAAATGCAGAGCGTGGGTGAAGCGATGGCGATTGGCCGCACCTTCCCCGAAAGTTTGCAGAAGGCACTTCGATCATTGGAGCAAGGGCGATTCGGTTTGAATTGCGACCCCGGTGAAACCTTGTACGACGGCCTTGATGACGAAACACTGTTGAAGAAGGCCGCCATTGCGACCCCCGAGCGCATCTTCCAAGTGGGCGAAGCCTTGCAACGTGGCATCACCATCGAAACCGTGCACGACCGCACAAAAATTGACCCGTGGTTCCTGGATCAGATGCAAATCATCATCGATGAACGCGGTGCTTGGACTGGCAGGTCTCTGAAGGACATCAGCAAGGCACAGATGCGCCGCGCCAAGCGACTTGGTTTCTCCGATGCACAGCTGGGTTATCTCTTGGGTGTCGACGAACTAGAAGTACGTGCCCATCGTGAGTCATTGCAGGTCATCCCCACATACAAGACGGTGGATACCTGCAGTGCTGAATTTGCTGCGCAAACTCCGTACCACTACTCAACGTACGAAGATGAAAACGAGGTGCGACCATCCGATCGACCTCGGGTTGTCATCCTTGGTTCTGGACCCAACCGCATTGGTCAGGGCATTGAGTTTGACTATTGCTGTGTTCACGCCAGCTTCGCGTTGCGTGATGCCGGTTTCGAAACTGTGATGGTGAACTGCAATCCCGAAACAGTGTCCACTGACTACGACACGTCCGATCGTCTCTATTTTGAGCCACTCACACGCGAGGACGTACTCAACGTGATTGCTGCAGAAACGGTGGCGTCAGGGGGAGTCGCACCAAAGGTGATTGTGAGTCTTGGTGGTCAAACGCCGTTGAAGTTGTCTGGTCTCATCGACCCGGCCATCATCGCTGGCACGTCGCCCCACTCCATCGACCTGGCGGAGGATCGCGAGAAATGGAACCAGTTGTGTGACAGCCTCTCCATTCCGCAGCCTCCGGGTGGCACCGCAGTCACATTGCCCGAAGCGCAAGCGATTGCATCGAAGGTTGGATTCCCCGTGTTGGTGCGTCCGAGTTACGTGTTGGGTGGCCGTGCCATGCAGATCGTGCACGACATGGATGCGTTACAACGCGCCATGGAACAGTTGGCGGCCGACGGCAGTCTTGGAAAGGAAGGTGGACTCTCTGCAGAGCGTCCTGTTCTGATCGACCGCTTCCTCGAGGACGCTACGGAAGTGGATGTCGACGCCATTCGCGATCACACCGGTGAAGTTCTGATCGGTGGTGTGATGGAGCACGTGGAAGAGGCAGGGGTGCACTCTGGTGACTCAGCATGTGCCATTCCACCGCAAACGCTGCCGGCATGGGTGGTGGAAGTCATCAGTTCCTATGCATCCGCCATCGCAAAGGCATTGGACGTGCGAGGTCTCATCAACGTGCAGTTCGCAGTGTCGGGAACCACTGTGTATGTGATTGAGGCGAACCCTCGAGCATCACGCACCGTGCCCTTCGTTGCAAAAGCAACAGGTGTTCCGTTGGCAAAGGTTGCAAGCCGAGTCATGTTGGGTGCATCACTTGCCGAACTTCGTGCCGAAGGTTTGCTCACACCTCCGGTCACCGGTGGTCACGTCTCCGTGAAGGAAGCGGTGTTGCCGTTCAATCGATTCCCCGAAGTGGACACGGCTCTCGGACCAGAAATGCGTTCAACGGGCGAGGTCATGGGTATCGACCGCACGTTCGGACGAGCTTTCGTGAAGTCGCAGTCTGCTGCTGGCACCGTGTTGCCAACATCGGGCATGGTGTTCCTGTCATTGAACGATGGTGACAAGCCCGCAGGTCTTGTGGTCGCGAAGCGACTCCGTGCTCTGGGCCTTGGCATTGCCGCAACCACCGGTACAGCCGAGTATCTGGCAAAGTTTGGTGAACCTGTTGATCGTGTGGTGGGGAAGCTGTCGGAAATTGAGGGCTCGAGCATGGACAATGCTGTGGAATTGGTGGCGCAGGGAGCCATCAGTTTCGTGGTGAACACACCTCATGGTCGCGGGTCCCGTGAAGACGGTGAAGCAATTCGAAAAGCAGCAAACACCAATCGCGTTTCGTCCGTCACCACCGTGGAGGCGGCACTTGCTGCGGTGAATGGCTTGTGGGAGCAGTCCAGTTCCGAGGTGGAAGTTCGCTCGTTGCAGGAGTATCACGGACGATGATGACCATGCGACGCGGTGAACGAGCATTGGAGGCGTTGGGCGCCGTCACCATTGGTGACGTATGTCTGCAGAATCCGTTCATGACTGCGTCGGGCACCAGTGGTCACGACATTGAATTGGCATCGTTCATGCCATTGCACAAGTTGGGTGCTGTGGTGGCAAAGAGTTTGTTCCACGAATCTTGGGCGGGCAATCCATCGCCACGTGTACATCTTGCTCAATCAGGCATGATCAATGCAGTGGGATTGCAAGGCCCAGGTGTTGCCGCGTGGGTGCGTGATTCGTTGCCACTTTTGGAACATGCGCACGTCACTCCCATCGTGAGTATTTGGGGACGCACGGTTGCCGAATATGTGGGTGCCGCCGAACAACTCCACTCCGCAGGGAGACGAATTGCCGCCCTCGAAGTGAACCTGTCGTGTCCGAACCTTGAAGGTCGTAGCGGCATCATCGCGCACGATCCATCACTGTCGGGCAACATCATCTCTGCGGTGGCGCGCGTGGCGCAAGTGCCGGTGTGGGCAAAATTGAGCGCCAACACCGATCGCATCGTGGACGTTGCCACAACAGTGTCCGATGCCGGGGCATCGTCGCTCACTCTCATCAACACCATGCTGGGAATGCAGATCAATGTGAACGATGCAACGTATTCGCTAGGCAACGGGGGAGGCGGACTATCCGGTGCGGCAATTCACCCCATTGCAGTACGCGCGGTACACGATGTGCGCAGTGCCCTTCCTCAGGTTCCCATTGTGGGGGTGGGTGGCATCTCATCCGGCGCAGATGCTGTCGAGATGATGATGGCCGGGGCCAATGCGGTGCAAGTGGGTACTGCATCATTCGCTCGACCCAATGCCACGTGGCGCATCGCATGTGAGGCGGCACTCATCGCTCGTTCACGTGGTGCTTCGTCGTGGACACAGATCACATCCCTGGTCCACCACAAGTAACGCCATTTCCTGCCAAGGAAGGAATGGCGCAACTATCATTGCTACATGGAACCCCGAGCCGCAGACCTTGCCCTCATTGAGAATCTGCGTTCCGCGCGTGTTGCGGCCGTGGAGAAAAGTTCAATGGCCTCCGTCTCGTCGGTCCTCATGTCCGACCGCGCAGAAGACCAATTTGTTTATGTGGTGAAACTGCTCGATGTGCACCCCGCACTCGGCAAGGTTGCCGGACGTCGAGTCCTCGCATCGCTGGGCTTGACTCATTTCTCCCGAGTCTCCGATCTCAATGAGGCACAGAGAACGGCCATACGGCAGGCATGCGGGGAGACCGCATGAGCAATCCCATCATCGTCATCGTGTCCGGCCCTGGAGGCGCGGGCAAAGGAACCATCGTCGAATCTCTCGTTGCCAAAGACCCGATGTTGTGGCTCAGTCGATCCTGGACCACCCGCCAACAACGCGATGGTGAATCGGACCACGCCTATCACTTTGTGACTCGACAGCAATTCCAAGATCGCATTGCTGAGGGAGGATTCCTGGAATGGACAGAGTTCCTGGGCAATTTCTACGGATCCCCCTTGCCGTCCGTCGATGTGGGGCAGGACATCGTTCTCGAAATTGAGCTCCATGGCGCTCAGCAAGTAAAGGAACAGCACCCGGAGGCCATCCTGGTGTTCGTGCAGCCACCGTCTCGAGAAGAACAACAACGTCGCTTGCAGGGCCGCGGTGATTCCGCCGAGCATGTGGTGGAACGCCTGCGTAAAGCCGAAGAAGAAGAGCGCCTGGGCGCAGAACGGGCCGATGCCGTGGTGGTGAATGACGATCTCGACCGCGCCGTGGGGGAGATTCAAGCCATTATCGGTGCGGCCCGCAGCCAGCGCCGATAGCCTTTGAGCGACTTCGGAGGTCCACATGTCACGTCAACACGACTCCATGATTCACCCAAACATCGAGGGTCTGCTTGACCGCGTCGACTCCAAATTCAGCTTGGTCACCCTTGCCTCGTATCGTGCTCGCCAAATCAACTCGTACTTCAACCAGTTGGGCGAGGGCCTTGGCCACATGATCCCACCTCAGGTGTCGTCAGTTGCACGCAAGCCATTGTCCATCGCATTCGAGGAAATCGCAGCCGACAAGATCGAGCGCGTGGAGCGTGAGCACCTTGACGAGGCCGAATTGGCCGCACTCGAGGCAGAGGCAGACGCCATCTTTGGCGCAAGTGAAGAAGCAGACGGAGCCGACGCCGAGTAATTCTCGGAGCATTCGTCGCCTTCACAATTTCGAAAGTCTTGGTTGGCATGAATGCGTTTCGTGACCGTCGCGTTGTTCTCGGAGTATCCGGAGGCATCGCCGCGTACAAAGCAGTAGAGGTGTGCCGTCGCCTGGTTGACGCAGGCGCATTCGTTTCCACCATTCTCACTGAGGACGCTCATCGCTTCATCGGCCCCGTCACATTCTCGGCCCTGTCTTCTGAACCTGTGCACACCAGTTTGTGGGACGATGCGTCACCCATTCCTCACACGCGTCTCGGTCAGAATGCTGATGTCATCGTGGTGGCTCCCGCAACTGCACGCATTATTGCCGCCTATGCCACGGGTTCGTCGTATGACCTGCTGACGGCAACTCTCATCGCTACGCGTGCACCTGTTGTCATCTGTCCTGCAATGCACACCGAAATGTGGGAGCACCCTGCGGTGCAGCACAACATCGCTGTCTTGCGTTCGCGTGGTGTGATTGTGGTGGATCCACAAGAAGGTCGACTTGCCGGTGGTGACGTTGGTGCAGGTCGCCTCGCAGATCCCGACACCATCGTTGGGGCGGTCGAAGGCGTGTTGTCTGGTCGTGGGCGCGATATGGAGGGCATGAACATCACGGTCACAGCTGGCGGTACTCGCGAGCCCATCGATGCTGTGCGCGTCATCGCCAATCGGTCGAGCGGCAAGCAGGGCTATGCAATTGCTGAGGAGGCCCACAAGCGAGGTGCTTCAGTCACGCTTATCTCCACTGTTGATCGCCCCACATTGCCCGGCATTTCATTGGTGGAAGTGGAAACCGCGGCTCAAATGCTGCAGGCAGTGGAAACCCACGCACCTGCATCGCACGTTGTAGTGATGACCGCAGCGGTTGCCGACTTCCGTCCGGTGCACACAGCCGACGGCAAAATCAAGAAGCAAAACGGCATACCTGAAATCGCGCTTGAAGCAACTCCCGACATTCTGGCCGCACTGGGTACGGCCAAGCCCGAACATCAAGTGTTGGTCGGTTTCGCAGCAGAGACCAATGATGTTGTGGAAAACGCACGAGGCAAGCTGAAGCGAAAGAATCTCGACCTCATCGTTGCCAATGACGTATCGGCCCCCGGAGTGGGCTTTGGTCACAGCACCAATGCCGTCACCATCATTTCGGCTGATGGCTCAGAAACCTTTGTGCCCTTGGCCGATAAACACAGCATCGCCACCGCCGTATTGGATAGCGTGGTCGCCGTGCGGTCGGCTCGTCGGTCGCAATAGACCTCGGTCCTTTGACCGAATTACAGAGGAGTCACCGTGAGGAATTTCACGTTTACATCTGAGAGCGTGACAGAAGGTCACCCCGACAAAATGGCGGACCAAGTTTCCGACTCGGTGTTGGATGCCATCCTCGAACAAGACCCTGAAAGCCGCGTTGCATGTGAGACCCTTCTCACCACTGGCCTCTGTGTTGTGTCTGGTGAAATCACCACATCTGCATATGTAGACATTCCGAAGATTGCTCGCGAGGCAATCGCACGCATTGGTTACGACAATGCCGATTTCGGATTCGACAGCAACACCTGTGGCGTCATCGTGGCTCTCGACGAGCAGAGCCGCGACATTGCACAGGGCGTTGATGCATCTGAAGAGCGTCGCAGTGGTGCCAGCACAAAAGATGCTCTTGACGAGCAGGGTGCAGGCGACCAGGGCATGATGTTCGGATACGCATGTAATGAAACTCCTGACCTCATGCCATTGCCCATTTGGTTGGCGCACCGCATGGCCGAGCGTCTCACTGAAGTGCGCAAGAGCGGACAAATTCCTTACCTTCGTCCCGACGGTAAGACCCAGGTGTCGTTCGAATACGAAAACGGCGTGCCCGTTCGTTTGTCCACCGTTCTCATCTCCACACAGCACGGCGCTGGCGTGAACCGCGAAACACAAATTCGTCCCGATCTCATCGAGCAGGTCATCATGCCCGTCATCCCTGAAGCGTTTGCTGGTGACAATCCATCCATCTACATCAACCCAACAGGTCAGTTCATCCTCGGTGGACCACACGCCGACACTGGTCTCACGGGTCGCAAGATCATCGTTGACACATACGGTGGTATGGGTCGCCACGGCGGTGGCGCATTCTCCGGCAAGGACCCATCAAAGGTGGACCGCTCGGCTGCTTACGCTGCACGTTGGGTTGCCAAGCACGTTGTTGCGTCTGGTGCTGCAACGAAGTGTGAAGTGCAGGTGGCATATGCAATCGGTATGGCCCAGCCCATCAGCATTTTGGTGGAAACTTTCGGCACCAACACAGTGAGCGAAGAGTCCATTGAAAAGGCTGTGCGCGACGTATTCGACCTTCGTCCAGGCGCCATCGTTCGCGACCTCGACCTCAAGCGTCCGATCTACAAAAAGACAGCTGCATACGGCCACTTCGGTCGCAGCGAGCCCGAGTTCACCTGGGAAGCCTTGTCACGTCTCAGCGACTTCAAGGCTGCCGTCAAGCTCTGATTTCTCTGACGCCACTCGTTGCGTCCGTCGTCCCCGATGTGTCGGGGATCGACAAGATATTTGATTATCTCGTCCCTGATGAGATGGTGAGCCGTGCGAGCATTGGCGCGCGTGTCCGAATCAATCTCAATGGTCGACGTGTGGCGGGCTGGATAACCGATCTTGCCCAACATGGTTCCCGAGGGTCGCACATAGCTCTCGACCGATTGGCTCCACTTGTTGCTATCTCGGGCGCCGGCGTGGAACCCCACCTTGTGCCGCTCACTCAATGGGTGGCCAACGAGTTCTTTGGTTCTTGGCGCGCAACATTGAGTAGTGCCTCGGCTCCGCGCATGCGCGAAAAGACCGTGCACGCACGTCATGGCACCACTGTGAACGTGCCCACCGATGAGGTGGCATCAGCGGCCGCGAAATTGTTGCAGCAAGGTGGTGGACTCCTGGTGGTTCCGCCGGTTTCGTCAGCACTCAACGCGGTCTCTGCACTGGCCGGTACCGGTCCTGTGTTGGTGGTGTGCCCCACGGTGCGCATGGCCATTATGGGTGCGGCATCGTTGCGACGCAGGGGTTTCACCACGGCGTTGGTGCCCGATGATTGGGAAAATGCGCGTGCCGGTGTTGACGTAGTGATCGGTGCACGATCTGCCGTATTCGCACCGTGTGCGGATGTTTCGTGCATAGTGGTGATCGACGAGCATGATGAGTCATTGCACGAAGAACGTTCACCGGCATGGGATGCAGTGAGCGTTGCGCAACAACGTGCAGCAATGCAGAACATTCCGCTCATTCTCACGTCACCCGTTCCCTCAATGAAATCGTTGGTGACGTACGCTGACCGCACTCTGATTGTCCCCGTACATCAACCGTGGCCGAAAGTATCCGTGGTTGATCTCGATGAGGTCCCCGTTGCAAACTCGCTGTTGTCCACTCAATTGTTGCAGGCGGTTGCAGTGCAGGGTGCCACCACAGTTTGTGTGCTCAACACAAAAGGAAAAGCCCGTCTCATCATTTGCAAGGCATGTCGCACCGTGCAATCGTGCCCGAAATGTTCGTCGTTGCTCACGCAAGAGAACGGCGACACGTTGCTGTGCACTCGTTGTCATGTTGAGCACGGAACGGTGTGTGTCTCGTGTGGTCGTTCATCGTTTGTTGTTCCGCGCGGCGGTGTGTCGCAATTGCGTACCCAATTGGAAGCATCGAGCCCCAATCCCATTGTTGAAGTCACATCTGATTCTGATGACTCATGGACCAAGGGGAGTGTTTTCATTGGCACCGAGGCCGTGTTGTTTCGCATCTCCAGTGCCGACACGGTGGTGTTCGCAGATATTGATCGCGACCTAGGTGCCCCCCGGCTCACCGCGCAGTCAGAAGTATTGGCACTCCTTGCACGGGCCGCCCGAATTGTGGGTGTGAACGGAACAGTGGTGGTGCAGACACGTCAACCGCATCATCCACTGATGAAAGCCCTTGCATCTTCCAACGTCAATGAAGCGTTGAAAACTGTGTCGCAAGCCGAACTCTCTCAACGCCAATTGTTGCGGATGCCGCCGTTTTCTCGCATTGTGCGGGTCTCTGTTGGCGCGGACGCCAACATCAATGAAGTGGGGCTTCCCGACGACGTAGAAATTGCTCGTGATGGCAATGCGTATTTGTTGCGCTCGTTGTCCCGCGAATCACTGTCACATGCAGTGCATCATTTGCGTGGTTTGTTTGGTACTGCAGTGCGCGTGCATGCAGACCCGGATCGCTACTAGCGAGCAGACACCTCGAAGACGCGGAAGCCCTTGCTGCTTCCTAGGCGTTCCACGGAGTAGTGCAGCGACTCCATCCAATGTTGCAGTGAATCTGCACCCAGGTTCTTGCTCACCACCAGATGTGCTGCGCCATCGTTTGCAAGGCGCGCCAACCATGTGGTGAGAAGCTCATGGAGTGAGTCCTTGCCAATTCGGATGGGTGGGTTTGACCACAGCAGAGAGAATCGAAGTGCGGGGTCGATGTCTTCTGGAGCGCATACCTTCACGTTGGTGAGGTGATTCAGAAGTGCGTTCTCTGCGCACAACTGTCGTGCCCGTTCATTCACATCAACCGCGTAGACGGTGCATTGCGGAAACATAGCTGCCAAGGTGACGGCAATCACTCCGCTTCCGCATCCCACATCACACAATGCCGACCCGGGTGCTGGCTCGCGTGGTGGCTGTTTGCGCATGGTGTCCAGCAACACCGCAGTTCCTTTGTCGAGGCCATGTTGGCTGAACACGCCCGATGCTCCATCGAAGGTGAGTGGTCCGTGCGGACCCGGAATGGTGAAGCGATGGCGTTGCGAATCGCCAGCAGGAGAGGGTGCGAAATAGTGGCTGTTGGTGTCTTTGTCCTGCATCATCGTTGGCTCCGCTTGTAGCCTTTCAGAATATGGCGTATGAAATTCGCACCTTCGGTGATCCTGTTCTGAAAGCTGTCGCTGAAGAGGTCGAAAATATCGACGGAAAGATCATTCGTCTCACCCAAGCGATGTTGCAGGCCATGTACAAGGCACCCGGGCTTGGCTTGGCCGCGCCACAGATTGGTGTGCAAAAACAAATCTTCGTATACGACATAGATGGTGAGCCCATCACGTTGTTGAACCCGAAAATTGTGGAATCACGAGGCGAATGGGTCTACGACGAGGGCTGCCTGTCCATCCCTGGGTTGTACGTAGAGATGTTGCGTCCGAAAGAAGTGTTGCTCGAGGCTGTTGACCTGAATGGCAACACCATTCAGGTGGAGGCTGACGAATTGTTGGCTCGATTGTTTCAACATGAACTTGACCACCTCAATGGCGTTCTCATGTTCGACCGCATGACGCCCGACCAGCGCGAGGAAGCTCTTCGTGAATACAAGCGCATTGGTGAGGGTGGTTCGGCCGAAGGGGAGACCCGTCACATCGGGTTGAAGTAGGCATGAATGCCGAGGTTCGCCCTCTGGTGTTTCTCGGTACACCTTCTGCTGCGGCAACGGTATTGCAGCGACTAATCGACGATGGATTCGAAGTTCGTCATGTCATCACGCGTCCCGATGCAAAGAGGGGACGCGGGAGTGCCACATCTCCCAGTCCGGTGAAGGTAGTTGCAATCGCACACGGCATCTCCGTGTCGCACAATTTGGATTGGTTGAAGGAGAACAACTCGGCTCCCATGCTGGGCATCGTGGTTGCATACGGTCGCATCATTCCCACGGCCGTTCTTGAGCGCACTCCCATGATCAACGTGCATTTTTCACTGTTGCCCCGTTGGCGGGGTGCGGCCCCAGTGGAGCGCGCCATTTTGGCTGGCGACACAACGACCGGAGTGTGCATCATGGAAGTGGAGCCCACGTTGGATACGGGTGCGGTGTACGCCTGCGCCGAGATGGCAATCGACGATTCCATTACTGCTGACGGTCTCACTGCCGAACTCTCGCACCTGGGCGCCACTCTTTTGGTCAACACACTGCGCCGCGGTTTGGGTGACCCCACGCCGCAAGCGGGCGAGGCCACGTATGCGGAGAAGATCTCTGCTGATGAAATGCGCCTCAACTGGAGTGACGATGCGGTGAATCTGTCTCGCAAGGTGCGGTGCTTCCGTGCATTCACCATGGTGCAGGGCAACCGTGTGCGCATCGTTGAGGCACGACCCATCGAGGGTGATGCACCTCTTGGTTCCGTGAATCAGCAGGCGCAGGTAGGTACGGGCGACGGATTGCTCCAATTGGTGCGGGTACAGCCCGAAGGAAAGCAAGCCATGGATGCCCAAGCCTGGTTGCGCGGTCGTAGCGACCGAGACTCTGTGCGGTTTGATTAGCCACGCCACACGGGGTGAGTAAATCACCCGCCCACGCGAGTGCTTGCGTAGATAGCCTCGGTGCGTGCTCAAAATTGTTCTCCCCAAGGGTTCGCTTGAAAAGGCCACCTTCGACCTGTTTGAAGCTGCCGACCTCTCGGTCGTGCGCTCGTCCGCTGTCGACTACAAGGCATCTGTTGATG
Organism: Ilumatobacteraceae bacterium; assembly: GCA_023254135.1. GTDB lineage: Bacteria > Actinomycetota > Acidimicrobiia > Acidimicrobiales > Ilumatobacteraceae > UBA2093. The sequence goes on from JALQYL010000009.1 coordinate 34,949, forward strand.
ACCCACGAATAGACGAAGTGCGCATTCTTCGCCCACAAGAAATTGCGTCATACGTACAAGAGGGACTGTTCGACCTCGGCATCACCGGTCGAGACTGGGTGCAAGAGACCAACAGCGATGTCGTGAGTCTCGGGGAATTGCGTTACTCAAAAGCCACGTCTAACCCTGTGCGTGTTGTTGTGGCAGTTGCTGATTCGTCGCCGGCCAAGTCTGTTGCAGACCTCAAGGACGGCGTGCGCGTCACTACTGAATACCCAGAAATGACACGTCGCTATTTCGCCGAGCGTGGAGTGAAGGCTGATATTCGCCTCAGCTACGGCGCCAGTGAAGCAAAGATTCCTGACATTGCGGACGTGGTCGTTGACATCACCGAAACTGGTCGCGCATTGCGCGCGGCGGGCCTTCGCATTATTGACACCATGCTCACCAGTTACACCGAGTTGATTGCCAACAAAGATGCATATGCCGACCCAGTGAAGCGCCATGCAATGGAACAAATCCTCACACTTCTCACCGGTACGTTGGAGGCGCGCGACAAGGTGTTGCTGAAACTCAACGTCACCGAAGCGGCAAAAGACAAAGTGATCGCGTTGTTGCCATCCGCCAAGTCACCCACCATCGCGCATCTTGCTTCTGGTGATTACGCCGTGGAAACCGTGGTGCCCAAACGAGGAATCAACACACTCATTCCCGACCTCATCGATGCGGGTGCTTCCGATTTGTTGGAGATCCCCATTTCCAAGATCATTCACTAGTCCATGACATCGAACCCCGATATCGGCCTGCACCTCCAAGGTGTGGTCACTCAATTCGATGAATACGTGGCATTGGGGGAGATCACCGACTCAACGGGTCGAGTGTGGCCGTTCCATTGCGTCTCCATCGCCGACGGCACGCGCACCATTGACACCGGTGCAGAGGTGCAGTTCGAAACAGCATGGAGAGTGGCGCGCGTGGAAGCAGTGGACATACGGCCCGCATAATTGCGAGTAGCCGACTATTTGGCTGCGGAGCTCTTTTGCACGAATACCAAGCGGATGTTGCCCAATGCGGCAGCCAGCGTTTCGTGGTGTTCACCCAGGCGCTCACCAAGGTTGTCCACCAACAATCCGAGGGCATCGATGGCCAATTGGGCGTCGTCCAAATTGACTGGCTCTGAAGAGAGGTGAATAGCGGCCAACTCGAACAATCCCATGGCGTGGTTAGTGACCACCACCGAGGCGGGTACTTCAGCCAGTCGCTGGCGAGATGCCGCCAGTAGTTTGCCTCAGCTTCTGCCGGAGGGATGTACCCGATGGGCTCAAGCAATCGGATGTGGTTGAACCAGTGCACCCATTGCAGGGTGGCCAGTTCCACGGATTCCCTGGTCTTCCAGGGTACCCGGCGGTGAATCAGTTCGGCCTTGTACAGCCCGTTGATGGTTTCGGCCAGCGCGTTGTCGTAGGAATCGCCCTTGCTGCCGACCGATGGTTTGATACCGGACTGGTCCAGTCGCTCGGTGTAGCGGATGCTCACGTATTGCGAGCCCCTGTCCGAATGGTGCGTCAGGGCATGTGCCGCAGGCTGGCGGTCATACAGCGCCTGTTCCAGCGCATCCAGCACGAAGTCCGTCTGCATGCTGCGGCTGACTCGCCAGCCCACAATGCGCCGGGCGTACACATCCACCACAAAGGCCACGTACAGCCAGCCCTGCCAGGTGCTGACATAGGTGAAGTCCGACACCCACAACTCGTTGGGTCGGCTGGCCTTGAATTGCCGGTTGACGTGGTCCAGCGGGCACGGTGCGGAGGTGTCTGGCGTGGTGGTGCGCACCGTCTTGCCACGGCGTGCCCCTTGCAGGCCCATGGCACGCATCAGCCGCTCCACGGTACAACGTGCCACCGGGATGCCCTCGCGGTTCATCTGCAGCCAGACCTTGTCAGCCCCGTAGACCTGCCAGTTGGCGTGCCACACGCGCT